>CAJVYT010000376.1 GCA_913009765.1 uncultured candidate division Zixibacteria bacterium | reverse complement strand
CACTACCGATGAGATAGGATGTCGTATAGACTTCATTAAGAGCGGGGATATTCAGATATTGATAAGGGAAAAATTGATTTGACGGAATAATTTTGGACTTATACGGAAAAAGCAAAAAGAACGGAGGAGTAGCATTTGAACCTATTATTGCATTTTCTATTTGAATACTTAGAGACCGCATAACAGAATTTGCCTCTTCGGATACCTGTATAACAGATATTATTACAACAAAATCATTCTTTAGCATATAACGGCTGTTGCCGTATTGAAATGATTCAGCCCCAATTTTCTCTGTTTTTATTCCATTCGGTCTGAAAGAAGCATAAAACCCATACGCTTTTATTTCATCAGCAAACTGGAGAACTTCAGCCGTTAAACTGTTGTCTTTCATCTGATACGTACCGGATGTCATACCTACAAAATAGTGATTCAGATAGTGTTCAGCTTGTTTTGGAGATTTAGCAAGCAATTCTTTTGGGCGAACTGTTTGAACAGGCTCTTTAAGAACAAGGTTGTACTTCTCAAGTTTTTCAGGTAACAACGTATCCGCATAATACGGCATTGATTCCAGATTCTCAATTATATAAGCAGGTGCGACAGGAGGAAGTTTTTCTTCTTTTTTAGAACAGGAAACAAAAACAATACATAACAGCAAGGCAAATAGTAGTTTTTTCATAATATATACAGTACCATAATAACAGTTAAAATCCATAAAATAACGGTTGCCAAAATAGGTAAATCAGAAATCATAACCTTTGTCGGCGAACCGCCTTTCTCTTCTTTGTGAATCAAATATAAATATCTAAAAATACCGTACACAACAAACGGTATTGTCAGAAACAAATTTTCAGTATGAAGTTTTGATGACACCTCGGGTGAAAATGTGTAGAGCATATACATCACCACCACCGATGCAGTCACAACTCCCATTAATTGGTCTAATAAATATGGTGAATATCGGTCTAAAATTTTTCGATGATTTTCAGCGTTATCTTCAAGCAGGGTCAACTCATGCCTTCTTTTGCCAAACCCTAAAAACAGTGCCAAAAGAAACGTATTTATAAGCAGCCATTTAGAAGTCGGCACCGCAATAACAACAGCTCCGGCATACGCCCGCAGAACAAAACTGAAAGCAATCGACATAACATCTATTATCACAATATACTTAAGAAAAATAGTATAAAGTAAATTAAATAAAACAAAAACAGATGCTACAATAAAAAAAGGCTCATTTAAATACCAAGCCCCCGCCAACCCACAGCCAAACAGAATAAAAATAGAAACCGTAACGGCAGTGTCAGAAAGTTCCCCGGAGGCAATCGGTCGCAATTTTTTAATCGGATGTTTTTTGTCTTTGTTTTTATCTCGCAGGTCATTAAAAAGATACAGCCCTGAAGATAAAAAACAGAAAATAGAAAACGCCGCCAACGCTTTTAGAACATTGTGGGCATACATCATTTCTCCGGCAAAAATAAGAGCCGCAAACAAAATTAAGTTTTTAAGCCATTGAGCCGGACGAGCTGATTTTATCAATGCAACTATCATCTGCACAGAATACAAAAACAGCAATACTGTTTCAAGTTTTAAAATAAAAAAGAAATATCGCTAAAATTTCTTTCTCATTGCGAATAGTGATAAATTTGCTGATATTAGTCAGATGAGAAAAGGACAACCAAGAAAGAAATCACAACATTACTGCCTATTAGTAAATAGACAGGCAGTAAACTATAATTCAGATATAATCAAAAAATTAACTACCGCTATCCGAAATCACGGAGACAACTATACAATTTTTGAACCGGAAACAGCATTTAAACTGCTCAACACATCTTTAAAAGCGATCGGTGCCAAAAAATGGCATAGAGAGGTTCCAAAAGCATTTTTACAAAGAGGTAAAGTAACAACTTTAGTTGCTTGCGGTGGAGATGGCACTGTTAATTTGGTTGCTCGTGCCGGACTGAAAGCAAATCTACCGGTAGGTATTTTTCCGATAGGTAAATTTAATAATATTGCTCGTTCACTCAATAAAGAAATTACAACTGATTCTGCTGTTCAAAATATACTAAAAGGAACATATAAAAAAATTGATACCGGTGCTATTGGTGAACAGTTATTCTTTGGTTCTGCCGCAATCCGTTTTATACCTGAAATGCAGAAACTTTTGGCAAAAGAATCTTTATCACGTTTTGCATTCAGATGGGGTCAGAATGCTAAAAAAGCAGTTACGACAATTAAGACAGAACCTCTTATTGTCAAAATTGATGCTTTTCGGTTTGAGGTTAACCCGACCGTTTTAAATATTAATTTACTGTCAAACTCTGTAGGTATACCGATTTCTCCAACTTCAATACCCGATGATGGTCAAGCGGAAATTATTATTGATTTTGACAGCAATAAAATAAATATCAATCAATTTATCCGCCAATTGTATAAAGAGAAATATATATTTGCCAATGAGTTCAAATTGTTCCGAGGTAAAAAAATTTCAATTCAGCCTGTAAAAGGTGAGATACTGTATCTGGATGGTGAGTTGATAGTCCTTCCCAACGAAGTGTTGGATATTGAAATAATTGACAAACAACTGAAAGTTATCTGTTAAAGAAATTACAGAAGATGAAATTGTTTTTGTACATTTTGAGTGTAGTTTTCGTTCTACTCTCACAAACTATACTTGCTGAAGAAACCAAAACACCTGATACGACTTTATTTCAAAACACATCATTACTGGCAGGTTCCTCGCTTGTGACTGATTCTACAAATTACGAACAACACCTGTTACAAAATCCGACGAAAGCCCTGTTTAAGTCTATGCTTGTCCCCGGCTGGGGGCAGTATGGTAACAAAAAAAAAATTAAAGCTCTATTATTCGCTTCTTTTGATATTTGGATGATTTCAAAAGCGTTAATCCATAAGAAGAAAGCAAATGATTTGTGGAATCAATATGAATCTTTTGATGATATTGCTACCCGCAATTACTACCACAGCTTATATGATTCAGAAAGAATCCTTCGGAACAAATTTACGTGGTATGCGGTGATTACATCGTTTTTTGCTATGTTTGATGCCTATGTAGATGCTCATTTAAGCGGGTTCCCGAAAGAAAAAGAGAAAAAATTGTCAATAGATATTATGCCGTCGGAATCGTCAGGTGCCGTTGTATCTCTATCGCTTCGTTTTTAATTTTCTAAGATAAAATCTTTAATATCCAAACCGTGTTGTTTCGGTTCTATTTTTCTGACAATTTTACGATGTAAATTTTCTTCAGAAGCTAAATCTACCCATACCGGAGATTTGAGGATTCCGCTTTTATCTCCTACAACTTTTACATACGGTCTTGATTTATCTGTTTTATTATTTGCAAGCACCAAGGCAATTTCATCCGATGTCAGTAAGACCAACGAACCAACCGGATAGACACCGATAATATCATTAAAAAGTTTTAGCAAAAACACATCAAATTTAACTTTCATTTGATACTGCATTTTTTTAATAACATCTTCCGGTTCAATAGATTTTTTGAGATAGACTCTCCCCGATGTCAACGCATCAAATGAATCAACAATCGAAATTATTTTTGAGAATAGGGTTGTATCAGTTTTTTCAAGCCGCAGCATTGGATAGCCAGTAAAATCATTGTTGATGTGATGCTCAAAGGCACCTCTGGCTGCTCTGGCAGTATGTACATCAAATTTAAGATTTCGCAATATTGTTTTTGCACCAAAGAGCGGGTGTCGTTGCATCTGTATCCAGTCATTTTCATCATACGCATCCGGTTTTGTTATTAAATCCGTAGGCAATTTTACCTTTCCAATATCATGAAACAGAGCCGAAAAACCAAGCTGAGAAAGTCTGGCTCTATCAAAACCCAAACGAACTCCCATAGTTAAAGAATAAACGGCGACATTGGTTGAATGGGCAAATGTATAATCATCAAAATCTTTGATAGAGGCAAGCTCGATAAGTGATGATTCGTCTTGTGATATTTGATCTATCAGTGAATGTACAACTCTTTTTGTTTTGGAAATATTAACCTCAGAATCTGACCGAGTGCTGACAACAACTTCCTGCACAACTGCCATTGCCTTAAAAAATGTTGACCGTGCCTGAGTTCGCAGTTGCCGACGCATTTCCTCAGTCAGCAAAGAACCGTCAATCCCTAGATCGGAAGAGCGTCGTGTAGGGAAAGAGTGTAGATCTCGGTGGTCGCCGTATCATTAAAAAAAAAATGACACACAAAAAAAAATAATAAAAAAAAAAATCCTGCACCCTCGATCCACCTCGCCCCACCCCCGGCGCAACCGGCTTTATGTCTCATAACCCCCCGCCGGCC
>CAJVYT010000375.1 GCA_913009765.1 uncultured candidate division Zixibacteria bacterium | reverse complement strand
TATCATCGGATAACCTTACTTTACCCTGTCGAATAGATGAGGTAGAGTTCATTGTTAATGAATTTAAAAACTGCTCCGGCTCCCATCCGACAGCAGAATAAGAACCATCCATATTAACTTTGCCGGATATCATATTATGAAATTTTGTGAAACGGTTTGCAAAATCGTTTACTTCAATTTGTATAGCATTAAAAGAACCTACATACTTTGGATTGTTAAAATCGGTAAGGTTGATTGTTGTATTTCCTGCAACTTTACCACTATACACATTACCGGTCACATCGTAGCATTCTATCTTTTTGTCTTTGACATTAACTTTACCCTTCAAAGATGTTAATTCCACCTTACTGTATATCAAGGTATCAATAGCAAAAGTTCCTCTGCCGTCAATATCGGGCAGAATCATTGTAGAGACAGAATCAAGCGATGCTGTTTTATTTTCTTCACCAACTCCGGGAACAGCTTCAGGAAATAATTTATCAACATTAAAACGATGAGACTCAAATTTAAAAACAAACAGCGGCTTTTTGATTTTTTTCCGATTGAGTCCTTTTATTGGCAAAAGAAAAGGGAATGGGTCTATAAGTTTACCCTGAAAAGATGCGTCGCTTGTTTCAAATGATGTTTGTAAATTATGTACAATTATTGTATCAGGCAACACTGACATTCTGGTATTAAAACTTGTAACTTTCTCAGGAAGCAAGTCGTCTGAATACGAACCGTTTCGAACTACTATTTTCCCAAACGGTTTAAATAACGAAAGGTCATTCACAGAACCGGACAGTTGTAAATCAATCTGTAAATCACCGTTTAATTTTGGATTTCCCTTTGGAGGAAGAATTTTATTAAGCAGCGAAAGCTGTAAATCCCCGGACAACTTGGCATCAATAGTAGGATTGACCTTTTGCTTTGAAATAGAGTCAGCAAGAAGATACTGCAATAAGTAACTGACCCTTCCATCGAGAATAAACGAACCTGATTGAGTTGTTGCGGTAAGATTTTTGAGAGAAATTGTTTCATTATCAAAATTCATATCCAATGATAATGAGTCCAATGGTTCAGGCATAAAATCAGAGTTATAGAAGACATTCTTTGAGCGTATATCTCCATGAATTTTTAGATTTGAAATATCATGTAATAGTCCTGATGCTTTTAAATCAAATTCGGCAATACCGGTTACGGTATGTTTTCCCTCAGCAGGTAAAAACGGCTCGACATATTTAAGATTAAGTGAACCTGCAAAAGCACCGTTGATAAACGGATTTTCAAAATCATCAATAGTAACATATCCTTTTAGAGGTTTTCCGTCAAACTCCCCCTCTTTAATATTAAAACGAAGATTATTATTTTTAATATCAACTAACGCTTCTTTACATAAAAAGGTACCCTCTAAATCATCATGGGAGACAGAAACATTTTGTAAGAGTATTGTTCCAAAATATAAAAACTTAGCACGTGAGTACTCTATATCAAAATCAAAATTCAGACTTCCGTCAACATGATATGCATCTATAAGATTCCTTTTTTCTATCGGAATAAATGCTTGCATCTTTTTGATTTCAGCTTGGTCAGACTGCATATTTATTTTAGCATTTAAATCAGAAAAAATATTTCCCATTGTTCCGGTGATAGTTGTAGAGACACCATTTATCGTCAAATCGGCATTTGAAATTATAACAGAATTTTCTATGGGATTGTATTCCGCTTGATATTTTAATGACATACTTATCTGAGGAAGATTCATATTATTTTCAATACGTAAATTATTCACCTTCATATCACCCGATGAAACATATTGGTTATCGTATGGATGTGTCAGCGTAGAGTGCATATCAAGACCTGTAAGAGTTATAGTTGTTTTGTTGCTGTCATCCTGATAGAACAAAGCGGCATTGTATAGTTCAATATTATTAAATGTTACAATTGCAGCAGCAGCTTTTGTTTCGGGATTTGCATGTTCGATAATTTCAGATGGTGCTTCTTTTTCAAGCTGAGAAAAACGAAAATTATTCTCTCCATTTTGTTTCTTATATAATTTAATATTAGGTTCTTTTAAAATAAGCCTGTCAATTGCAATATCACCTGAAATCAACGGAAGAATCTGTAGCTTTACATCTAATGTTTTTGCGGTAAGAAAGGTATCACTGGCAAATCCCTTTGGATTTTTGATAACAATATTATCAAGCTGAATACCAATACCGCCCCAAAAAGATACTGATGCTGATTCTATTTCTACTTCACGTTCAAGAAGTTTAGTTCCTTTTTCAACAGCATACTCTTTAACTTTTTCAACAGGGAAAAAGAGCCAAAGCGAGACAACCCCTAAAATCAGAACAGCAAGAATTATCAATGCTGTCCATTTACATATTTTGCCGATTTTTGTCATATCTGAATATTATATCGTAATCGACTGCCCCGGGTCTAAAATAACAACTTCGGAGCCTTTGACTTTTTCAGCAAATTTGTGTGGGTCACACTCAATTATTTCCCATGTATCATAATGAAAAGGTACTACTTTTTTGGCATGTAAAAACTCGGCAGCTTTGGCGGCATCATCAATTCCCATAGTAAAATTATCACCGATCGGAAGAAATGCTAAATCTATATCATTCATTTCACCTATCAGTTTCATATCTAAAAACAATCCGGTATCTCCCGGGTGATAGATGGTTTTTCCACCGATAGTAATTAAAAATCCAACCGGAGGACCTGTATAACGGGATGCATCTTCACCATATCCGCCACCATGATGAGCGATAGTCAGTTTTACTCGTCCGAACGGAAAATTAAAACCACCTCCGACATGCATCGGATGAATCTCACACCCTTGAGAAGCACACAGGTGAGTCAGTTCAAAGGTACCGATAATCGGGGCTTTGTTTTGCTTTGACAAAAATATTGCATCTCCGATATGGTCACCATGACCATGAGTAACTAAGATATATTTTGCATCAATCTTGGCGACATCGGCAGTTGCCTGCGGATTGACTGTTAGAAATGGGTCTATAATTATTGAATGGTCGCCATCTTTAATGGTTACACATGAGTGACCGAGAAATGTTACATCAGGCATATATAATTTTCCTTATTATTACACATATTGTTCTTCATGAAGATAATATGAAACTATTTGTTCATGAAATCAAATAAAATTTCTAACATCTCCTGTAGGGTTCGGGCATACCCACCGAACTCTCTCTTTAGGAACAGACATACCTATTCCCTACAAAACACAGTTACCCGCAGCCATTTTGTCTCATATTTTTTGTAACGGTTTTGAGTATACATTTCCCATTTTATAAAATAAGTTTCTCATGTATGATTTGATTTGTTTATTTAGTGAAGATGCTTAGAAAAATTGTCATACCTGAGAAGGGGCTTATTGAAAAGCCTTAGAATATCTTAGTTTGAGCAGTCAGGAACCCCTTCCTGACTGTATAATCATCGGAATAAAGGGGTTTATTATACTTTTTCAATATGCTCGGCGGAACAAGGTTCACTTCAGCGAACAAAATCCGACATGACACAATGGGAAATAAAAAAAAACGGAACCTATTGAGAAGATTCCGTTTTGTAATATAAGTGACCCTTCGACTTCGCTCAGGGTGACAGATTTATTTTGCGTATTCAGTGGCACGTGCCTCACGTATAACCGTGACTTTGATTTGCCCCGGATACTGCATTTCTAGTTCAATCTTTTCAGCAATATCAGCCGCTAAAATTGAGCTGCCGAGATCATCAAGTGTTTCATTCTCAACAATAACTCGGACTTCACGACCGGCTTGAATGGCATACGCTTTATTAACACCTTTAAATGAGTCGGCTAATTCTTCCAACTGCTGCAAACGTTTGACATACGCTTCCAAAGGCTCTCGTCTGGCTCCCGGTCTGGCTCCAGAAATAGCATCAGCCGCCTGCACCAAAATCGGATACGGCGAAAGCATTGGCACATCATTATGATGTGATTCTACTGAATTTATAACCTCTTCAGCTTCTTTGTACCTTTTGATAAAATCAGTACCAATTTGCGTATGAGTACCCTCTGTTTCGCGATCAATAGCTTTCCCGATATCATGGAGCAGTCCGCATCGTTTAGCGAGTATCGGGTCAAGTTCAAGTTCGGCTGCCATCAGTCCGCAAAGCATTGCAACTTCTTTTGAGTGAGCTAAGATGTTTTGCCCATACGATGTTCTGAAATGAAGTTTTCCTAACTGGGTAATAATATCAGCATGCAGATTATGAATACCAAGCTCAAAACATGCCTGCTCGCCTGCTTCCCGGACGATAACTTCCATCTCAAGTTGTGATTTGTCAACAACTTCTTCAATTCTGGTAGGGTGAATTCGACCGTCA
>CAJVYT010000374.1 GCA_913009765.1 uncultured candidate division Zixibacteria bacterium | reverse complement strand
ATGTTACTACTGTTATTGCTCACGATATTGCCGGTGGAATTGCCAAAACAGGTTGTATGCCTTCTTATGAAGATTTCCACTCAAAAAAATATGGTCATCTGATTCAAAAATATATGAGAGCAAAACATTCGGCTGAGTCGCGTACTCGGGCGGCGCGGCTGGTCGAATGGTGTACTCTTGGGGGAGGTGTCCCCGGTTGTATGCATGGCGGTGGTTCACCTGATGGTGCCAAACTTTTCATAAAAGCATTTTCCGAACTTGAGAAAAAGGTCGAGATAGCTAAAAACTTAGCAGGTATCACAGAAGATATTCCCGAACCAAAAAAATAGATTAAAGCTTTATATTTATATAAAACCGATACGAAAAGAAAAATCGTATCGGTTTTTTTATAATCAGACTTAACTAAGGCTGACAACAGCAATAGAATTAAACTGCTTCTCTCCTATGTTGCTTTCTAAAAAGTACTAAGGACAGTCAGCCGGAGGAATATTGTCTTCCAAAGAAAACATATAGTTTACAAGATAGACAATATCTGAAATATCAAGTGTACCCGAGACGTTTACGTCTGCTTCGTCAAAACAGGGGGGTGGGGGACCTGAAGGATTGCCAAAAGAATAATTTATAATATATACTAAATCCGAAACATTAATAATATCTTGCGAATCCCCATTCATGTTACCTCTCATACCAATACAGCAGTTTGATACAATAGGTTCTATAATGCCAAAAAATGCAAACGGTTGTTTTCCACAAAAAGTAATATGCAAACTATTTGAATTTAACGTATAAAACTTCAATGATGTAGTTTGTGTAAAATTTCCTATGATAAAAGTAGTCGAGAACTGATTGGGGTAGATAGCTCCATCGAAAATTTCATACTCAATTAGAGGGTCGGTTATTCCGTCAACATTAGTTTCTAAGACAAAAACAGAATTATCGGAATTGACCGTTAGATAAAAGTCTGTAATTTCAATTGTAGACAGGTTGTCTAAAATGACATTAATTGTATCAGCAACGGATGTAGATATAATATCAACTTTATTAGTATCGGGATACACTGTAACTTGAAAGTCAGCTGCAAAGGATGTAACAGGTGCAACACAGCATAGAGCAATAAATATGAGAGACAATATATTTTTCATTTTATTTTTTTCCCAATCAAAGTTTTTACTCTGTATGGATTGGTAAGTAATTATTATGTACGGCTTGAAATTTCTTTTACAAGCTCGTCGGTAAATTCAGTAGTAGAAAGAGTTCCGCCTAAGTCTTTAGTTAAATGATTCCCCATAGCAAGAGTAACCACAATAGATTTCCAAATTTTAGTAGCAGCATCTTCTTCTTTAAGATGACGCAGCATCATAAGTGCTGAAAAAATCAAGGCTGTCGGATTGGCTATGTTTTTTCCGGCAATGTCCGGTGCCGAACCATGAACCGCCTCAAACACAGCATATTCATTTCCAATATTGGCACCCGGCACAACACCTAAACCGCCAACTAATCCGGCTGCTAAATCTGAAACAATATCTCCAAACATATTGCCCAATAATAACACATCAAACCGGGTTGGGTCAATGACTAAGTTCATACAGAGAGCATCAACAATTTTATCCTCGGCTTTTATTTCAGGATAATCTTCGGCGACTTCTTCAAATGATCTCAAAAAGAGACCATCTGATATTTTCATAATATTCGCTTTATGCACGAGAGTAATTTTTTTCCGTCCATTTGCTATAGCATATTCAAACGCAAAACGGGAAATATTATCCGATGCTTCTTTGGTGACAACTTTAATAGCCTGTGTTACACCGGGGGAAATAATATTTTCAATACCAGAATATAAATCTTCGGTATTTTCTCTTACAATAACCAAATCAACTTTGTCAAACCGACTGGGAACACCACCAATAGTTTTTACCGGACGAAGATTAGCATACAGATCAAGTTTTCTTCGCAATGTAACATTTGCAGAACGGAACCCTTTGCCAACCAAAGTTGTCAACGGTCCTTTTAAAGCAACTTTATTTTCTTTAATTGAATCTAAACATTGATCGGGGACAGAAACACCATATTCTTGTACAGCTGGAATCCCTGCTAATTGTCTATCCCATTTGATATCAACACCGGCTGCCTCGATAACCCGAACAACTGATTCTGTTATTTCAGGTCCAATACCGTCACCGGGGATGAGAGTTACTTTATGAGTCATATTTATATTTTCCTATCCTAATAATATAATCATTATTGGGGCGAAAGTATACCTATTTAGACGATTTTTGTCAATAGTTATAAAAACAGTAATATTTTTATTGCCTATTTCATTACAACGCTGTACTTTAGCAACCATGGAAGATAAACGGAAAGAAGCCGAGATAAAATTAACCGCTCAAGTAAGTTGTGCCGGTTGAGCTTCTAAATTACCGCCAAAGTTTTTGGCTGAAGCTCTCAAAGATCTCCCTCAATCAAATCACCCTGATTTGCTTGTTGGATTTAACAAAGCCGATGATGCCGGAGTTTTTAAAATAGCAGAAAATCTGGCATTAGTGCAGTCACTTGATTTTTTCCCACCGATTGTTGATGACCCATACAGCTTCGGAAGAATAGCTGCTGCCAATGCTCTTTCTGATATCTACGCTATGGGCGGTCGTCCGGTTACAGCTATGAGTATTGTCGGGTTTCCCCCAAAACTGCCGGCATCTATCCTTGCTGATATTTTACGAGGCGGAAGTGAAAAAATTGAAGAATCCGGAGCAGTTGTGGTCGGTGGTCATTCTATAAAAGATAATGAACTTAAATATGGTGTTTCGGTTACCGGATTGATTGACCCTTCAAAAGTGCTTTCAAATTCAAATGCTCAAATCGGTGACAAAATTTACCTGACCAAAAAACTCGGTACCGGACTTATCACAACAGCTATTAAAAGAAATGCTGCCTCTGATGAGTTGATTACATTGGTTACAGAACAGATGGTTGAACTCAACAAAAATGCTGCTGAAATAATGATAAACCATAATCCCTCATCTGTAACAGATATTACAGGCTATGGCTTGATGGGGCATGCTTTTGAAATGGCAGATGGGTCCGATGTGACAATTCGTCTTTTTGCCGACAAACTTCCACTGCTGCCGAATGTCTTAGAATTCGCCGAGGCAATGATGGTACCGGGCGGTACTTATTCCAATAAAGAATTTTTAGAGGGAAAGTATTCTATCTCCGACACTATAAGCCCTGATTTTGAACATCTTTTGTTTGACCCGCAAACATCGGGTGGGCTGTTTATCTCAATCCCTGAATCAAACTGTGTCGCATTTGAAAAAGAACTCAAAGAAAAAGATGTTTTTGCTGCTTGTATTGGTTCTGTTGAGGCTAATTCTGAATATTCAATAATTGTAGAGTAAATAAATTATCTTTGTAGGGTTGAGGCATACCTCAACCTCTCAATTTGTACCGACAGGGCACCCATGGAAAATATTAAGAATTCACAATAGCAAAAAGACATAGGCATTCAAACTTTCCATTTCATAATCATTTAGATTTTTTGA
The DNA here is from genome assembly GCA_913009765.1 of uncultured candidate division Zixibacteria bacterium. The sequence continues at coordinate 818 of CAJVYT010000374.1, read as the reverse complement.
TAAAATTTCTTTTGCAGTATCAAATGCTTCGAGATAATCTCCTTGTAGTTCTAATTGAGAATAATATATCAGGGCGAAATTTTTTGCAACATTATCATCAATCGGCCATAAGGCTCCAATCATTTGTTTGGCACCACAAATTCTAAATGCTTCTTGAATACCTAAAGATGATCCGCCTATAAACGGAAGAGTTGAGGCTCCAAAACATGCATTTATAAATATAAATTCACATTTTGACCAAAATATACGAAGTATTCGTTCATAATGTAAGACGGAATAAGGAGCGCTACCCCATGGTCCAGGTAACCAAAGTGCACCCAATAGACTGTGAGATGCTTGTCCATGGCAAGCAAGATGAATGATTTTAGGGGATTGAATACTTGCAATATGCTCAAGAATTTTGTCGGCATTACAGTTAGTATCAATAATTGACTTATTATCAAATTTGCCCCATTCTTTGTGTAGTTGCTCAACTTCAGTTTTCGCTCCAGGAAGATTATCTAAGGTTAATCTTGTTGAATTACCTCTAAGAGGTCGATCTTTGCCATTTGTAGTCCTTCTTGTTGTATAGTTCCAACCAGCCAAGAATAAAGCTTCTTTTGTAGTACAATCAGTTTTTAATTCTTCAGTAGTAAGTCGAATTGCAACAGGGGGACAAGTTGACTGATTTGATCCAGAAACTTTTTCTATATTTCCCCACATGGTTTTAAAAATAAAAGACCATGGCACATTCCAAAGATTTCCATCAGATCGGAAGAGCACACGTCTGAACTCCAGTCACACTGATATATCTCGTATGCCGTCTTCTGCTTGAAAAA
>CAJVYT010000373.1 GCA_913009765.1 uncultured candidate division Zixibacteria bacterium | reverse complement strand
ATAAGATAAAGAACATTGTGAATATTTTCCTTTCCATCATCGCGCAAAGTATCTCACCACAGGCAGGATGCCTATGATACACTGAGACTGCCGCGGCCTTCGGCCTCGCAGTGACAGAAAGAAAAAGGTCATTGCGAGCAAAGCGAAGCAATCTTAAATACTCTTTTCTTTCCTGCTTTTTAAGATTTATGTAAATAACGTTTGCTTTCACCTGTTGCTACGGAATATCTATTTGCATACGCACAGGCTGTCATTGGGAAGTGGCCTGACGCAGCTCATTGTTAACGAAATTATAATTTTTTAAGAAAGTCATCCAGGGGTATCCGAGCTTGTTTCAATATATTCGATAGAGTTGATCGTTTAATTGGCTTATGCGCCGGCACTATTATTTTTCGAACCTCGTTGTCGAACAACTGTCCATCCATCTCGCTGCAATGCCCTGATCACCTTTTCATAATTTAGGCTTGGGACCTTGCTCATATTGCCAGTTCATACTCTTCTACATTTGCAATGGATAAAATATCATCTTCAACCGGCTCTAAATAAAGCTCAATAGCCTCTTTTATATTTTTTATTGCTTTTTCTCTTGTGTCACCTTCCGATATACATCCAGGCAATGAGGGAACAATTACGGTATACCCTCCTTCTTTGCTTGGTTCGAGATAAACCTTGATCTTCATTCTGTCCTCCGATTCATTGTTGATAGATGCTTTCACTTTCGTGTTTATTCTATATAGATAATTCTATTGGAAGATATATTAGAAGTCAAAACATAAACCGTTTCTCGCTTTTTGAATTACCAAAACTTTTACCTCTGTACTTTTTGGTCATTCAAAAAGTAAGAAAGATAAAAAGGTATTTGAAATTGCCGTACATCCTTCGGGTGTTCGCAATGACCTCTGTTTTCTGTCACTGCGAGGCCGAAGGCCGCGGCAGTCTCATTAGATTGCTTCGCTGCGCTCGCAATGACAGAGGGATGTTCGCAATGGCCTTCATAGAAACGGTAATGCTTTTTTGTTTGATAGGTTGTTTCAGATCTTGACTTATTTATCGAAAATCACAATCTTCGCACCGGATCTTAATCTTTTGATAAGTTTATTATATCGATCTTTTTCTGTGGAATCGGTCAGCTCTTTTTTCAGTTTTGACTTTACTTTATTGAAAGAGAGTTGCCTCTCCGGTCTTATGTCTTCAACTTCCAAGATATGATATGCCATATCTGTCTTTATAATTTTGCTTACTTTGCCTATAGGCAGCGAAAATGCCGCATCGGCTACCTCTTTATCGCTGATAGCGCCTTTATGCACATATCCCGTCTCACCTCCCCTGATTCTTGTAAGGGCATCGGAATAACGTCTCGCAACATCGGCAAAACTCTTCCCCGCTTTAATCTCGCTGAGCGCTTTTTCAGCCTTTTTCAGAGCATTTTCTGCTCCATTCGGATTGGTAGGATCGATATTTATTCGGATATATCGTAATCTTACGGAAGGCGGTTCTTTAAATTTTCTCCTGTTTTTTATGTAGTAATCTTTAAGTTGTTTTTCTGTAAATTTCGTCTTTACGAATTTTTTCAAAAGCTTTTGAATGATCAGGTTTTTTTTGATCCTTTTTCTGAGTTCATTTTTGCTGAGTCCTCTCGCTTTTAATGCCGCATCGAATGCCTTTTCGGATTTGAAGCGTTTTTTTATGTTCTCTATTCGCTCTATAATTTCATTTTCTGCAGGTGTTAGTCCTATTCTCACCGCCTCCTGATAAAAAAGAGCTGAATTTATAAGGTTATCCAATACCTTTTTCTTAATCTTCTCTTTCTGTTTTTCAGAAATATCTGAATGATAAAATGCTGTCGGCAGAATTGCATCGATTCCCTGTTTCAACGCCTGTTCGGTAATTCGATATCCGTTTACGGTTGCTGCCGTGTAACTATTTTTTTGAGAATTACCGTATGCATCGGAATAGATCAGAGACAGAAAAACCGCCGCTACGCATAACACATAAATACTTGCTTTTTTCATAAAAAATACCTTATTTTTATTTGCTTCCTGCATTCGCGCTGCAGAGATTCCTTCCCTGAATGAGCAGGATTCACTATGAATTATTTCTCCTTTTCCTTAAGCGGCGGAAGAAGCAGCTTTTTATATTTCTCAGGATGTTGTTTCTTCCATCTTTTGCTTACATACTGAAACACCTCTACTCTTCCATTGATGGAATCGACAACATAAATTTTGTCGTTTTTATCGGCGTACATACCTGCCGGAAGAATAAAATGTCCAGGAGCGGACCCAAAACTTCCGATGTAAAGAAGAAGTTTTCCTTTTTCGTTAAATATTTGAAAATTATCAAAGGCTGCATCTGCAACATAAACATTTCCGTCACTATCGACAGCTATCCCTTTCGGTCTTGTAAAAGTTCCGGGAATATCGCCTATTTTTCCAAATTTCCGTATAAATTTACCGTTTTTATCAAACTCTTCAACACGGAAATTCTGCGTATCGGTTACCCAAACGTTACCGTTTCTTCTATCTATGGCAATATTGCTCGGATAGTTGAACTCTCCGTTTCCGACTCCCCGTTTGCCGAAATCAAACAGCTTTTTTCCGTTCACGGAAAATACATCAACTCTATGGGCGAAAGTGTCAACAACATAAAGCCGCCCGAGTCTGCTGTTTACGGCAATTCCCGTCGGACTTTTGAATTCTCCTTTTTTGCCGATGGCAATTCTCAGGTTGCCTTTGGAATCATACCCGAAAATCTTCTTCAGTTTTGCATCGGAAACATAAACTATATGATTTTTGGTATCGACCGCAACATCCACCGGAACTGCAAGTCTTCCATACCCTCTATTGCCTAAAAATGATAGTTTCTTCTTTTTTGTGTTAAAGATAAATACCACTGCGTGTCCCGTATCTGCAACATATATCTTGCCATCTGAAGCTGCCGCTCCGTACGGCTTTCTCATCTGCAGGAAAGTTCGTTTTTTTCCTATAAGAATATCGAGCATACTCTCGCTTTTTCTAAAGCTGCTTTGCCCATAGTAGCTCTTGAGATAGACTATTCTCGGGGTTTCCGGAGGCGACGGCCATATCAATCTAACCGTTCGATTATGCACAGGCTGAGCACAGCCATAAAAAAATAGCATTAAAAAAAGAGCACATAAAATAGAAATTCGTCTCATTTAATTATAATTCTCCTTAAAGCAATTATCCATAAATACGTAAAAAGTCAATGGTTTTTGCAAATAGTTATTATTTGTTATGACATTTGTAACACAGCGCGCTGCCGGCATTGGATATCCTCAAAAATTCACCGTTGACCGGATTGTGAGGGTCATGACAGCTTGCGCATTCAACCTTGCCGTTAAACAGCTTTATATCACTCCATCCGTTTTGGGAATCCGGCGGTACATTAAAGTCGGAATCACCGACAGGGTATAACATCGAGATGGGATGGTCGTTGGTTAGATCCGTGCCGATTATATCCACAGGAGTCAGGCTTCCGCCGCTGCCGCCGCCCTTCCATGTATGACAGCGGCTGCAATTTGGCTCCGACGAGGTATCGGGCACACCGCCGGAACCCGGCGCATTCAAAAGATCATGTTTATCGTTGTTTGCAAGCACACCGTCATGGCAGCCGAGACATGCCAGTGAAATCCCATCGGGAGGATTCGCCGGAGTCCCTTTTAGCGTAGAGCTGGCATAAACCGTGAAGGTTACGGGAGAAGTTGAAGAACCTATAAATCTATTCCAGAGCGGTGCATCAATACGTGTTCCGTGGTTGTTGCTCAAACTGACGGAAGGAACATGAGGGGTGTGGCAAAAAACGCACACCTCAGGTGTATCCGGTGTCGGTGTGCTGAGGTCATGTTTTGAGCCCACAATACTGCTTCCTGCGGCAGTCGAAACAGCCGTAATGCTCAAAAGACAGGCAAAAATAAAGAGATAGATATGCCTGTAATTCACCATTTTTCTCCATCTGTTATAAAAAAAGGGGGAGATATGATGGTATCTCCCCCTTTTTTGTAAATTTTAGCAATTATTTATTATGGCAGGTAAGACAGAGCGCACTTTCTGCATTATTAATTCGCAGAAACTCCCCATTTGCGTCGGAATGAGGATCATGACAGCTTGCGCACTCAACATTACCGTTGAAAAGTAGATCAGCAATTGTCCCTGTACCGGTTGGTTTACCAATCAGAACAAAACCGCTCAATGTCGTAGTTGTATCATGAAGAGCTCCGGTTTCACCAGCCTGTTCAACCGGACCGTATGTTATTGAAATCGGATGGTCGTTTTTCAGATCTAGATCGGAAGAGCACACGTCTGAACTCCAGTCACACTGATATATCTCGTATGCCGTCTTCTGCTTGAAAAAA
>CAJVYT010000372.1 GCA_913009765.1 uncultured candidate division Zixibacteria bacterium | reverse complement strand
TTTTGTTTGTTGTTTTTTTTTTTTTTTTAATGATACGGCGACCACCGAGATCTACACTCTTTCCCTACACGACGCTCTTCCGATCTCAAATGATTTTAAATTTCCTCATCTTCGGTTTAATTCTATGGGGTGTTATGATTGTTTCAGGTTCAATATGGGCTCATATTGCCTGGGGAAGATACTGGGCATGGGACCCGATAGAACTCTGGTCACTCATCAGTTGGTTGTTATTTGGTTTAGTTATACATACAAAACTGACTTTTAAAATATCCCAAAAGACATTTTGCAAACTGACAATTATTGCTGCTGCCGCTGTTGTTTTTTCTCTTTGGGGTGTTGGATATATTTATGAAACAATACATACCTATGGATAATTATAATGTTTAAAATTTTCCTCATGCTCTCAAATTATTTCCACGACCTTTCGGTTGCTTTATTATTTTCCAATATTTGTGTTGTTTACTTTTTAGGTCAATTTCTTGATAAAGATCAAAACAAGCATGAGAAAATAAGTTATGTTTTTAATAAATTAAAATATGTAACATACGGAGCATTTGCTTATGTTATTTTGGGAGGTATACTAAGAGCAGTATATTTTTATGATTTTGAATATCAACCCGCAATCGGCAAAGGTCAAATAACCGCTTTAATTGTGAAACATATTTTTCTTTTTGCGATAACAATTTTTGGCATCATTGGACACAGAAAGTATCAGAAAAAATATGGGAACTAAAAAAAGAAAAATAATCTTTGTTACTCCTCACTACCACTGCGGTGTTGTTGAAGTAGCCGGCACATGGCCGCCTCTTGCTTTTGTCTATTTAGGTGCTCAGGCTAAAAAAGCAGGATGGGATGTTGAAGTATATGATGTCATGTCTTACCGTTATAAACAAAAAGAGATTCGCAAACATTTCAAAGAGAACCAATTCGACATCATGGCAACTACTGCTATTACACCTACTTTTCTTGATGCCTTAGAACTCTGCCAAATAGCCAAGGATGTAAACCCAAACTGCATCACTCTCATGGGAGGTGTACATCCAACTTTTTCATACAAAGAAATTTTTGAAACCGAAAATAACCCGCTTGACTATATCATCGCCGGTGAAGGTGAGATTCCACTGTATGAATTCCTTTTAAATTTTGATGACATAAAACTACGTCACAAAACTCCCAATCTTTTTTTTCAAGAAGACGGGAAGATAAAACTCAACCCGATGCTGCCGCTCAATGATGACCTTGATTCCTTGGAAACAGATTTTTCTTTATTAGACTGGTCGATTTATAAATACCATGTCATTGAAAATTCACGTTTGGGTGCTGTATCTACCTCACGCGGATGCAGCCACGGTTGTACATTCTGTTCACAGCAGCGTTTTTGGAACAAAACATGGCGTGGAAGAAAACCGGAAGCTGTTGTAAAAGAATTAGAATATCTATACAAAACTTTTGATATAAATGTTTTTCTTTTTACCGACGAATACCCAACCTACGACCAAGCTCGCTGGGAAAAACTACTCGATTTAATAATCGCATCACCGATTGATATTTATATTCTTATTGAAACCAGAGTCGAAGATATTGTTCGAGATGAGCATTTCCTTTGGAAATACCGTAAAGCGGGTATTGTACATGTTTATGTAGGAGCCGAGGCAACCGACCAGGAAACATTAGATAAAATAAAGAAAGAAATTACAGTCGATGAATCCAAACGGGCTATTGAACTTATCGCCAAATATGATATGCTTTCTGAAACTTCTTTTGTTTTAGGTTTTCCCGAAGAAACAAAAGAATCGATTGAAAAAACTTTTTTACAGGCAAAAGAGTTCAACCCGGATTTTGCTCATTTTTTAGCAATCACACCATGGCCCTATTCTGAATTTTATAACGACGTAAAAGATAAAATTGAAATTTATGACTACCGCCAATACAATTTGATTGAACCTATTATTAAACCTGACAACATGACTCTCAGAGATATTGATTTAGCAATCATAAATTGTTACCGCAAATTTTATATGCCCAAAATGGTCGGTTTCTATAATGTAAAAGATGATTTCAAGCGAACGTACCTGATAAAATCAATGAAACTGATTATGAAATCTTCATTTTTGATAAAAAAATTCGCCAAACTCGGAATTAACCCAATGGAAATGATGGAAAAAATGTTCAAAAAGAACAAAGAACAACATCCGCAAATGCCACCTTATGAACATCGTTAACTTCACATTTTTTTTATTTGAGTTTTAATATGTCCAATTTATACATCAGATTTAATTTTTTTTTATACTCATATACTACCATAAAACTTAGAAAACTTATCTTCTTTGCCTTGGAAATATGACGTTGTAGTAAATACTTATTTTAGGTTGAGCAGTATCATCAGTATAGATTTTTATTTCTCCGCTAAAATTTTTTCTTTCAGATATAATATCTTCATGAGGTTTCATTTTTATTGTAAATTTTTCATCAACAACCAAAGTGTCAATCTGAAATGTTAATCTATCGCGAGAATCTTCAACTTTCAACAGCTTAAATTTAAACCCTTTTTTGGCACTTATAACTTCTACCGTCTGTTCAGGTTGATCTGCAAAGGATAGAGATGTGTCTATTGAAAAACGCACTATACCGGGAATTACATCTACATTCCCAATTACGGTTCCGGTTATTCGCAAACTTGATGCCGGATAAGAACTATCGGACAACTTAGCTATAATCGTTTCATTCAGTTTGCCCGCCTGCACATCCTGTTTTAAGGTTATATTAATCTCTATTTGACCATCTTTATTTTGAGACGACTTTACAGTATTGACTATTATCTTAGGCGATTGAGTGCTAACTTCTAAAAGATTTTTTTTGGTGGCATCTTTTAGTAGCAAAACAACTGTTTTGCTGACAGGCTCACCTTTGCGAACACGACCAATATTCAGATTTGTACGTTTGAAACCAAACTGAACTTCAACTAATCCTGTCAAAAATAAAGTAGCTCTTGGTTTTTGGGGATCATTTGATTCAACTGTAACGGTTTTCTTTTGTTGTCCTTTTTTATGTTTACTATCAAAAGTAACCTCTATTTTGCCTTCCCCGCCCGGGGGAATGTCTTTATCCGTTAGGACAGCCGCAGTGCATCCTCACGAACCTTTGGCTTTTATAATTTTTAGAGGTTCATCACCGATATTTCTAATGACAAAAGTATGAGTGGTTTTATCACCTTGATTAATTGTCCCAAAATCATATGTTGGTTCCGGAAATTGAATTGATGGTCCTCCGGTAACAGTAACAGAGGATTGAGTTTTATCTGAATTAACCTTGGTAGGTTTATTTGATTCAGCCTTTGATAAGACATTAGAATGTTGTAATCCAAACCATACTGCTGCAATAATCACTATTGAACCAATAGTAATAGATACTTTGACAATATGAGTCCAATGTTTTGCTCCTGATTGAGTAGATTTTCCATTAGATAGGTTTTGATGTTCTGTTTTCTTTTTCTTTGACATTATTTCACCAATTTTCTAATTGTATTTTCAATTAACAAGTTGTCCATCCTTTACTTTAAAAGACTTTATCTGGCAGTTATTTGCTGCTGTTCTCCAACCGAAAGCTCTTTAGGAAGAAAATATTTATGATTAGAGTCTCTCATCATTTTGAAGATTCTATTAAATCGCAGAAACATGACCAACCTCTATTTTAGATCTCACTACCCGAGCAGATGTTTGTTTCTTACATCCTTCAACAGTGTGCTTTTTTATAATTAATTTTAATTTCTTAGCATCATTCTTAATAGTAGTTGTTGTAACAAGATTTTTCTTTACCCAATCTATAGCTTCCTGGACAACTTTTGGAGCTCTGTCTGCCAATCGATAGTAAACCCATTTACCACTCTTTTCACTCTCCGCAAGTCGTGCCTGTTTGAGTATGGACATATGCTTTGATACCGTAGATGGAGCTAAATTCAACAACTCCGTAATCTGACAAACACACAACTCACGAGTACTTAATGCCATAAGAACTCTTACCCTATTCTCATCACTTAGAGCTTTGGTAATCAAAAGAAAATTTTGCATAACATCACCTACGATTCGTTAATTGTCGAATTGTTTTTTAAGATAACATATTTTATCCATTTGTCAATAGGAATATTAATTATTACAAGCCCTATAGAGCTTGTTGAATTTTCCAACCGTTATATAGGTTATATTCTCGTCTACCCTAAATCTTTTCGAAGAGAATCACCGCTTCTACAAACAGAGATCGGAAGAGCGTCGTGTAGGGAAAGAGTGTAGATCTCGGTGGTCGCCGTATCATTAAAAAAAAAAAAAGAAGAGAGACGATAACGAGTACCACTGAACTAGAAAGAAAATCTCATA
>CAJVYT010000371.1 GCA_913009765.1 uncultured candidate division Zixibacteria bacterium | reverse complement strand
GATACGGCGACCACCGAGATCTACACTCTTTCCCTACACGACGCTCTTCCGATCTTCAACAGAGTTTTTAGCAGGTGAGTTATGATGAGTTTCATAGACATAGTTAAAAATACTAAAAATAGCTATCTATATATTGAAATTGGATTTATATCAGACGATCCCACCCCCTTTAGGTGGACACATGCAGGCGAATTGATGCAAGGAAAGTATCGCTAACCATTTAAGATAGCCGTATTTTAAAGAAAGTCATGATCGTATAGCCCGGTATTATTCCAAGCTAAACGACCAGATTATCTCTCTATTTTCAACTTGAAATAAAGCCCCAAGGGCATCTTTTCCCATTTATTACTTTCTCAAGGTTCAAACCAGATGAATTTAACGAAATTATGCCCCAGGTTCGGGTTTTGTAGCGAAATAAGGGGGTATTCATACGATTCAGGCGAAAAGATATCAATATATTAATGTGCTAATAGAATGGCATAATAAAGCTTGATTTTGTGCTATTAGTGTGGTATAATTGAACTATGATTCTATCACCAGCTGCTATTAGGTATTTTAAATTGCTCAGTTCAAAGGTCACAAGCGCTATGTCTTCATACCACTCAGCAACTCCTTATTTCATCGAAACCGATACAGTAATAAGACAATATGAAATCCTGAGAAAGGTTTGGTTTAGCCATGTTCCTATCAAACAAGTCTGCATGGAACATAATATTCCTCGTTCCTCTTATTATGAAATCGAAGATCGCTTTATACAGCATGGGCTTGCGGGGTTGTTTTCTTACCCCGAAGGAAAAGTAAATCAAGTACCCAACCTTGAACAACTGGTCCTCATCGTAAAAAACTGTCGTCCAACTGTATCTCAAATCGCAGTTCTCCGTGTCGCACAGGCAGTGCCTGTTACCAAAGCGATCGCAGATTCTAAAGTAATTTCCAGAATCCTCGATTCGCATGGTTATGGATACTCAAGGTTAGAAACCGATCGGGATTTTTTCGAAAGGATACAGAGAAGCCTTGAGGAGCTTAAAGGGATCAGGGAAAAACTGATAGAGGGACGGAAGAGAGACAAACGTGGTGAGACGTTCTTTGTGGACAACGATCCCTGCCATAATAGAATGGAACTTTTGAGAGAGCTATTTTTCAATAGCAATGCTAAAGTGTATGATACTTGCATTCGGCTTAATATTCCAGTGACGACCTACTATCGGCTAATTAAGGAATACCGATTGTATGGACCGTGGGCGATCATTTCAGCCAATGCTTATGGAAAGAAGGACAGTATTTCTGACGAACTACAACTGAAAATTCTACTTGAGAGACTGGAACATCCCTCATGGTCGGCACAGCAAATAGTGGATACAGGCAAGCTGCGTTGTTCAAGATATGTAGTGAATCGAATTATCAAGCGTTGGGATCTTCAGGATAAGGGTCGTTCTACTGTTGCGCTTGACCGTTTCATGGAACTATCGAAGCCAAAAAAGAAAGAACCTTTCAAACCAATCGAAACCGCCTACGATCTTCTCCCTGAAGAAATAATCCTGAAAACACGCAGGATCAATCGCCATTTTGAGTTGATATGCAGAAAAATGAAAACGCACGTCTACAACATCTGTGACCCAGGGGCATTCATTTTAGCGCCGTTTGTCAACGATCTGGGGATTGTACAGTCATTTGAGACCTATGGCCCACCTAAACTACGTGGCAATGAAATCACCAATCCGGCGATGTTGAACGTTTTTCGTATTCTTGCCGGATATCGTCGGATTAACCATCTGAGCAACTCAAAAGATCGTTCCGTCGCACTTGCCAGCGGCATTGGTATGTTTGGCTCTTCTTCCCGATTCTACGAAGAGTCATGCGAATTCAAGTTTGACCAACTACACAAAATGAGGTGTGATCTGGTAGCAAGGGCAAAACAGTTAGGAATTATAGAGGGGCTGAAACTGGGCTTTGATTTCCACTTCAAAGACTTCTATGGGAAGAATGCTCACGAGGATGGGATTGGCAAAGGACCCAATAAAAAAGGAGATATGGTACCTGGATTCCGGCCTCATGTTGCCTGGGATCTTGCTGCAAATGTGATCATATCTATTGCCTACTATCAAGGTGCAGTCAGATCGACGAAAATCATACGTCAATTCTGTGAACAAAACATCTATCCCATTCTGGATCCCCTGGCTATCGAAGAGATTTACATGGACTCTGAATACACAAAGGAAACTGATTTCCACTATTTCAAGGAAACGATTTTCAAAAACGGTGAAATATATGTATGCCTGAAACAGAATCCACAGATCAAAAAACTCATCGCACCTGCCTTACAAGAAGAGAACTGGCCTGTTTTGCCAAATAATAATGGAGATGAATACAAGACGCATCTGGTATTATTGCCGAAAACCAAACTGCCCCTTATGATCGCTATCTTGAGAGATCGAAAGACGAAAAAGAACGTGCGCTGTTTCGCAACAACTGACACAAAGCTTAACGCCAGAGAACTTTTGAAGAAATATCGCTACCGCTGGATCATAGAGAATGGCCTGAAGGACTTGGTTGCAAGTTACTATATTGATGAAGTATATGGCAAGGATCCGGAAAAAATCGAGTTTGAGTTTTACTGTGTTATGGTAGCACGAATGGCCTATGAATATTTTCTAAAAGAACTTGGTGGTCGGTATCTGCACAAGGAGGATGGTACCAAGTATACTCTTAACTCAATGAGAAATCTCCTTTTTGAAAAAAGAAATTGCACAATTCAGCAGAATTCTGAAGGCGATATAATAATCACGATACTTGATACAGAAATGACTGAGCTCATTCAGTCTGTCTCCAATATGCTCAGCTCTCTTAAAGAAAAAGGGAAGAACAAAGTTTTGTGGTGGAATAACCGTAGTGTACTTTTACGCGTTGCAAACCAATATCCCGCGAAAGTGTCCGGCCAAGGTTACTTTGACGTGTCCACCTAAAGGGGGTGGGATCGTCTGATTATGCTTTAATTTTAACCTGTTGTCAAAAAAAATGGCATATATATTTGCCAACAGTCAAAAATCCTTGTAAAATAACATCATGATTAGAAATAGATATTTAACCGGGGTAGTAGTTGAGGATTTAAAGGAGAAAATGGTATTTGTCGGGGGACCCCGCCAGGTTGGTAAAACAACTATGTCCAACAAGCTTATAGCGAAAAAATTTAAAAGCTGGGCTTATTATAACTGGGATAACAGAACCGCCAGAAAAAAAATATTAAATTCTGATTAGCCGGGAAATGCAGATCTAATAATCCTCGATGAAATACATAAATACAAAAACTGGAAGAGGTTAATAAAAGGAGAATGGGATACCGTCGGTGACAGGTATAAATTTCTTATTACCGGCGGTGCAAGATTGGATCTATACAGGAAGGGAGGAGATTCTCTCCAGGGGCGTTATCATTATTACAGGCTTCACCCTTTTTCTCTGGCGGAATTGTTAAATAAAAAGAATAAAATAAAGATTAATAGTGAGCTGAATATCGGAAGCTTATCTGCAGTTAACGAGATGAATATATTGACTGTTTTTGGCGGATTCCCTGAACCTCTTCTAAAGCAGGATTACCGGTCTTTAAGACGATGGCATAATGAAAAAAACAATCGTCTTTTCAGGGAAGATATTCGTGAGATAGAATTTGTCAGAGATATTTCGGACATGATTTTGTTGAGCGATCTGTTGCCCCAAAAAGCCGGTTCTTTGCTGTCTATTAATTCGATAAGAGAAGACCTCGAAGTAAGTTTTAAAGCAGTCCTGAACTGGATTTCCATACTGGAATCTTTTTATTACTGTTATAGAATATATCCTTTTATAGGAAGTGGAATCCGTTCGATCAAGAAAACTCCGAAAATATATTTATGGGATTGGTCGGAAATCGATGAAGAAGCTTCCGGATTTGAAAATATGATAGCATCACATCTTTTAAAGTTGGTTCATTTTCTTTATGATTATGAAGGTTATAGGACAGGTATTTATTTTCTCCGTGATGTGGATAAAAGAGAGGTTGACTTTATTGTAACTGAAAAAGAAAAACCATGGTTTGCTCTGGAAGTGAAATTAAACGATACGAATCCTTCCAAAAGGTTAAAGTACTTTGCAGACAGGCTGAAAATTCCATATCTTTATCAGGTGGTTAAGAAAAAGGATGTAGATAAATTTATTGGAGGCGTCAGGGTTGTATCGGCGGATAAATTTCTTGCAGCGCTTGTCTGAAACTTAAATCCATCATCAATATAGATTAGATTTACTCTATTCTTCCAATTCTTTAAGCAAATCGTGTATTAGATCGGAAGAGCACACGTCTGAACTCCAGTCACACTGATATATCTCGTATGCCGTCTTCTGCTTGAA
>CAJVYT010000370.1 GCA_913009765.1 uncultured candidate division Zixibacteria bacterium | reverse complement strand
CATGAGGTTATCTCCTGTTAAAATTGTGTCTTCCGCAAAAGCGGTGGAACACGGGTTTAAAGGTTTTTATTTTAATATAATGAGATAACCTCTTTCTTTTTAGAACTTTTATAACATAGTAACTACAATCAGAGTTCAATTAGTCGTAAAAAAAGACTTGAAACAACCATAATATTAAAGTATCCTGTGAACAATTGAAAGGATTTATATATTATGTCTCATACATTTGACCAAGATAAAGCAATCACAACGCTCAAACGTTTTTTAACCGGTAAACTTCTGCAAAGCGGTCTTGAGGGCTATGTCATCGGTCTCTCCGGTGGTATTGACTCTGCTCTCTCGGCTACACTCGCAGTTGAAGCAGTCGGCAAAGAAAAAGTGTTCGGGATTCTGATGCCATATAAAAGTTCATCTGAAAGTTCAATAACCGATGCTATGGAGTTAGTTCATAAATTAGGGATTGAACATACTCACAAAGAAATTTCTCCAATGATTGATGCCTACTATACAGAAATCAATAAGGAAAACAGGCTTCGGGCAGGCAATAAAATGGCTCGGGAACGAATGTCAATACTTTTTGACTATGCTCACAAGATGAATAGATTAGTTTTAGGTACAGGAAACCGAACGGAAATTTGTCTGGGGTATACCACCTTGTTTGGTGATTCTGCCTGTTCTTTAAATCCTTTAGGAGAATTATATAAAACAGAAGTAAGACAACTTGCTAAAGTGCTTGGCGTGCCTGATTCAATTATCAACAAGCCGCCGTCTGCAGACCTCTGGGCAGGGCAAACCGATGAAGATGAGATTGGTGTCTCGTATGCACAAATTGATAATCTTTTAATGCAGATGGTTGATAATCAGATAGACTCTTTAAAACTTTTGGAAGAAGCAGGTTTTAAGCAAACCGATATCAGCAGAGTAATATCATTGCTGAACCGAAATGTATTCAAACGTAAATCACCGGATATTGCCCCGCTCGGACGAGCTGATATTCCTGAATCTATTCAGCTCAAGGAATAAATATTGTGAATGAAAATTCCGGCACAATATATTTAGTTCCGACTCCGATAGGCAATATGTCCGATGTATCTGAACGAATCAAAGAAGTGTTATCATCTGTTGACATTATCGCATGTGAAGATACCAGACATTCGGGTTCTTTTTTAAAAAAACTGGAGATAAAAAAAAGACTTGTCAGTTACCATGAATTTAATGAATCCGATAGAGCGGTTCAATTAATCGAAGCAGTCAAAAACGGCGAGTCTATTGCTGTTATTACTGATGGCGGTTCACCGGGAATTTCTGACCCTGCCTACCGAATTGTAAAAACGGCAATAGAAAACGATCTGGATATTATTCCTCTCCCCGGTCCCACTGCATTTGTTCCGGCATTAACAGCATCGGGACTGCCAACTGACCGTTTTCTCTTTGAAGGGTTTCTTTCCAATAAATCAGCAGCAAGAAAAAAAAGACTGTCACAACTCGCTGATTTCCCACACACAATCATATTTTATGAATCACCACACAGGATTGAAAAAACTGTTGCCGACATACTTGAAGTTTTCGGCGACAGACAAATATGTATCGCCCGTGAAATTACAAAAAAGTTTGAACAGTTTATTCGCGGTTCTGTTTCTGAAGTAATAGAAACTCTGGCACAGAAAAAACTTAAAGGTGAAATTGTCATTATTGCCGAAGGGAATCGGAGGAAATAACATTTATGACAAAAAAAATGTTCCTCTTTGAAAAACTTATTATCGGCTACTGCTGGTTAATGGCAGTAATTGTTATTTTACTTGGGCGACCTTTTGCTGAATATACTGATGAACTTATTTTTTATCTCTCGGTTTCGGCACTCACATTTCTTATTGTATATTTTATTGATGTTGATAAAAATCGATTCAATAAAGCGATAAGATATTTTTATCCCGCTATTATGTTTTCGTTCTTCTACCGTATGACCGGCGGGCAGATGTTTCTGCTCTTTGATTCATTTTTCGACTGGCAGTTAACTGCATTTGAACTTTCTTTTTTGGGAGTTAACCCGACTTTATATATTGATGCTCATCTGTTAAATGTCTGGCTAAATGAAATTATTTCTTTCTGTTATTTTTCTTATTACTTCATGATACCGGTATTCATGATTTCTGTCTTTGTTAAAAAAGATTATAAAATTCTTGCAAGTTTTATTACATCAACCTGTATCATGTTTTTCAGCACATATATATTGTTTTTCCTCTATCCAATTGAAGGACCCCGCTGGCATTTTGCAGGGCTGTTTCAAAATACAATTGACGGACCGTTTTTCAGGCAGGCTGTTAAATACATTATCGCAAATGGAGCCGTACACGGCGGATGTATGCCGTCATCACATTTTGGAGTCGCATTAGTTATTTGGATGTACTGTTATAGATATTACAGAAAAACAGCATGGGTAATTCTTCCTATTATAATTGGTTTGGGAGTCGGAACAGTATGGGGACGTTATCATTATGTTTCCGATGTTTTCGTTGGCGGGCTTATTGGTTTTATTGGGACAATTATTGTTTGGAAATATGATAATAATTTAGTTAATTCAATAAAGAAATAGTATAAGAGACACTTACAAATTTAGAGGAGTTACATAATATATGCATCCGGAATTATTTTCAATCGGACCTTTTCCTATTAGAAGTTATGGCGTTATGCTGGCAATATCTTTTTTCTTTGGTGTGATGTATGTAAAATATGTAACCAAACGCGACAACAAACAATTTGACCCATATCTGACTCTTTCATATATATTAATTTTCTGCGGTGTAATCGGTGCCAGAGTTTCGTATGTCCTTTTTCATCTTTCTGATTTTCAAGGACGATGGCTGGATTCTTTTAACCCATTTGCGGGAAATGAGTTTGGCATCTCAGGTCTTAATTTATACGGCGGAGTTATTCTCTCAATCATAGGCGGATTTCTTTATTGCAAATTTAAAAAAATGTCAATCACGGAGACGTTTGATTATTTTGCTCCGACTTTAGCATTTGGTTTGGGTATTACCAGAATAGGATGTTTTCTTAACGGATGCTGTTTTGGGACTCCTACTGACCTCCCTTGGGGAATATCTTTTCCTGAAGGCTCTCTGCCATATTACGTCTTTCAAAACCAACGTTTGCATCCGGCACAGTTGTATTCTTCAATGTATGGATTAGGGCTGTTTTTCATCTTGCATTATCTCTTAAAAAGAAAAAGTTTCAATGGTCAAGTTGTGGCTGTTTTGTTTATGGTTGAGGCTGTTTTTAGATATGCTATTGAATCAGTCAGATATTATGAAGATGCTATGTATGTTTCAATTGCCGGATTCCACCCAACATATAATAATATAATATCCATTTGTTTATTCCTGCTCGGAGTAGCTATTTATATAACACAATCGAAAAATAAACTAAAATTATCTTAAATAACTAATTCTTGACAAATTTTATTTAAATTACAACTTAAATAATCATATTTTTTTATCCTCATTCTTAGATTTATATTGTCCATTATTTTGCTCCTATCTACTTACTACACTGTATATTACAATACCATAACTATCTACTATTATGGTTAGCAATCACTTACATTATCGACTTGTGAATATATTCACTTTTTTTAACTTGACTTTTATATCCGACAGACGATATAATTTAATATGCTATGACATTGATGTGACAATAATTTCATAAGAATAGGAAAGTATATGAAAAGAAAAAACTGGATAAACAGGAGTTTGAAAGTTCTTCTTCTGTCACCATTTCTTCTGTTTTTACAAACACTACATGCGGCAGATTCTACTCCAATTGTTCCCAATGAAACATGCTTGGAATGTCATGACGAAATGAGTGAAACACTTACTTCAACTCCGCATCAACTACAAGACAATAAATCTGCAGTATACTGTATTTCCTGCCACGCCGGTGGTAAAGAACATATTGAAGACCCCTCTACTGATAACATTATCAATCCGCAAACAGCAACCCTAGATAAGGCAGAATCCTCTTGCATTACCTGCCATACTCCACATGCTGAATTAGATAATTACGGGTTTGATATGCATCAATCACAGGGTCTCAATTGTTCATCCTGTCATAACGTTCACGGACAGAACAAATCGCTTCTTTTAGACAAGCAAGCATCTTTTTGTCTCCCCTGTCATAGTGAGACAAAAACTAAATTTGCTCGACGCTCCAACCATCCTGTTAAACAGGGGATTCTGACTTGTTTAAGTTGTCATCAATTTACGAAAAAACAAGATGATAATTTATCGAGATCGGAAGAGCGTCGTGTAGGGAAAGAGTGTAGATCTCGGTGGTCGCCGTATCATTAAAAAAAAAAAAAAGACTAAACAAAAAAAAAAAAAAACAACAATTAAACTTATGTCTCAGACCCACAAAAATCCA
>CAJVYT010000369.1 GCA_913009765.1 uncultured candidate division Zixibacteria bacterium | reverse complement strand
ACAGAGGTGTGCACTACAGAGGAATGTTTACAAAAGCAAGTGGTTTGTAATTTTTTTTGATTATTTTTTTTTTTCAAGCAGAAGACGGCATACGAGATATATCAGTGTGACTGGAGTTCAGACGTGTGCTCTTCCGATCTCCTTTTCCGGATAGTTTATCATTGCCGCAATGCCTATTACGGCGATTACACTGCCCACAATCGGGGCAAGCCGTACGCCAAGAGGGTTGCTGATATCCTTTCCAAAGGCCGAATACAGAAAAGCCAGCGTTGCAGTAGATATTCCCAGATTAAGCTTCATAAAAAACCCCTGTACACCAAAGTACATGGCTTCCCGTCTCTCTCCTGTTATCCTGTAATCGAGATCACAGAGGTCGGAGAGCAGGACATTCGGTATAACCATAAGGACCGCGACAGGAAAACCCATAAGAGCTATCGATGTTAAACCCCAGACCCGTGCATCCACGAAAGTTAAACCGGAAAGCGATACAGCTACAGAAAAAACAGCGAAAGAGAGAAGGCCGGAAATCATAGTGAGCTTTTTACCGTACTTCCGTGCTATCATACCCACAATAGGAAAACAGATGGCTGCAGAAACAATCAATATGGAAAACATGTTGCTTGCGAATGCTTCGTTTCCCCCTAAAAGGGTTATGCCGATATGTATGGCAGAAGACCTTACTATGTTAAAAAGAAACCACAGCGCTATATTCGATACAAGATAGATAACAAAAGGCTTGCTGCTGATTGTTTTTTTAAATGATTCCAGCAGCGGTGTTTTACTCGGTTTTGCATCGGAGGATCTCTTTTCATCCACAACAATTACCGCAAGATAAGCAATTACAGCGCCTGTTAAAGCAAAGATTACTGCCATCTTCCTATATGAAATTACAGGACTGACTGTTTTCATAAAGTGTCCCACCAGAAGAGGGCCGCCTATCATAACCATACCTGCACCAATAAGCGAAAAATACGCCTGGGATGTTGTCATGTTTATACGCGCTTTATTCGTATGGCCAAGCTCAGGTATAAGAGACAGATACGGCCCCACGTAAACGGTAAAGAAAAAGAAGTATAATCCGAAAATAAGTGCAAGGTAAAATCCGTTTGCGATCGATGCCGATGGAACAGGAGGGAAAAATATAAGGATTACACTAGCTGCAAGCGGAAGTGCCCCGATAAGCAGAAAAGTACGTCTTCTGCCCAGCGGCGATTTGGAACGGTCCGACAGGGAAGCGACAAGCGGGTCGGTTACAGCATCTACAATCCGCCCGAATATCATAATTGACCCTAAAACCGTAACTATGCCGAGGTATCTTCTATTCGGAATAAACTGAATCATACCTTCTGCTATCTGTTCCTTCGGGGGAAGCAAAAAAGCTACATAAAAGGTCATCAGGATGGAATCGATCATATTCCACCCTGTAGTGGAAAAATTATACAGAAACCTGCGAAGGCCTTTAAAATCTTCCATAAATGATCTCCTCCTTATCGTAATTCTCCGCAATACTTAATAATCCTTCGTATTCATAATCAGCCTTTTTAAAACCTGTTTTTAAGCCGGCCGCCGATCTGCTCACTAATACCCCGTCCCAAAAGTCATGACCACATTTATGGCAATACATTATCTGTATAAAACACTTGTATTAAACCCCAAAGAATGATATAATTTACTCTATAGCCACGTAATACACTATGTACAATAGTATTTCAGGCTTTTACATGGTTTAATATAATACAGGAGAGTGGATTATGGATTGCCAGAATATAGTGTTTTCACTACAACAATCAGAAAACCGTATTAATAAAGCTTTGAAGGTATTACCTTTAAAGATTCTGAAAAGAATTTTAGCCTTTGCTCTTTACATACTTGGGGCAAAAGTGAATGCAATAGGTTCTCTTATGGAGATGTCAGAAGAATCCGTTAAGACAACAAATAACAGGATAATGAAAGACGGTTTGCCTGCTTTTCGTGATCGACGAGAATCAATGAATAAAAGTAATCGTGAGATCTCACCAACTCCACGAAAACCTCAAACATCCGTATTAGTTCAAGAAGACTATTATGTGATAATCTTTGAGAATATGAATCATCAATTAAAAATTCTGCGAAATAATCGTGTGCATATTAGAACCGTTCTATTATCACTACTTCAGGCCAATTTAGTGACAGTGCATATGGTTTCATCGATTCTGAATATTACTCCAGCGCATTGCCGGGAATTATCGGGTAAATTGGCAAACTACGATGTACCGGAAGTACTTATTGATGAACGAAAGGGGCAAACGAAGGACTTTCTGGTTGATTTAGAGGTGAAGGCAGAGCTAATTCAGAATTTTGCAGCTCGGGTTATTAGTGGACATTCTACATCAAGTCAGGTGCTTACGGAGATAATAAATGATCATCAAAAGAAAAGTATCTCCCCACGAACGATACGTTGGCATATGAACAAGCTTGGTCTTATGAAAATAAAAAAGACCCTTCCTGATCTGGTTACAGCTTTAAAAAAAACTTCTAAGCTTTCTTGTTGATGCTGGAATTAATATATCAGCTTCCCGGCTGGGTTATCCGGGCATACAAGCCTTTTCTAAAAGTATCATCCGGAAATCAACCGTTGTCTTAACTAATAGGGGATTCACAGCTGGTGCGGTTGCTGAACTTGTTGGATGTGGTGAATCTACAGTTCATCGAAATCTCAGGCGTATGAGCGATACTGGAAATATCACTAATCTTCCACGTTCCGGTCGTCCGGCTATTTACCCGGAAACATTCAAATTGAAGTTAATCGGTTTCTATTGCCAAACACAGCCTTTTTCAAATGCAGGACGGTGGACGTTAAGATGGGCTGCTGTTCACCTGGCGGCACATCCTGAATGCTTAAGTGCAACGCCAAGTAAATCCACTATTCATCGTATACTAAAAGAAAACAGCCTTAAACCACATCAATCACGCTATTTCCTTCACATAACTGATCCTAACTTTTTTCCGAAAATGGAACATCTGATAAACCTATATAATAATCCTCCGAAAAACCTATTCTTCTTTGATGAATGTCCTGGAATCCAAATACTAAAACGACTGCTTCCCGATCTTAGAACAGATGAAATGAAAAAACGTCTTGAGGAGTTTGAATACATAAGAAATGGTACAATGAACGTCCTTGCTTTTTTCAATTATAAAACAGGGAAGGTATTTGCAGAATGTCAGGCTGATCATAAAACTGACACTTTTATCGAGGTATTTAAACGTCACGTTGCCTCTTGCCCTTACCAGGAACCGATTCATTATGTTATGGATAACTTATCAACTCATCGTGGATATCCATTCTGTAAAACAGTAGCTGAATTAAGCAATGTAGCCTGTCCGAAAGAGAATGAAATAGATAACCTTGAAAAACGTGTTCAGTGGTTGACATCAGAAGATAAACGTATCGTTATTCATTTTACTCCATATCATGGTTCATGGCTAAATCTGGTAGAGTTTTGGTTTGGTATTATGAATAAAAAAGTGTTAAATGAATCATACGGTTCCGGGGAAGAATTGCTGGAAAGCTTTGAATCTTTTCTGGGAAGTTGGAATACCTTATTCGCACATCCCTTTCGTTGGTCTTATGATGGTAAGGGATTACATAAGAAAGCAGTTGATCGTTTCACAAAAATATTAATCCAATCAGCGAGTAAAATTGAAATATCAAGCCTCACCAAACAATTAAAATTGATGTTCAATCTTTTGAAAGATTATGTCTCAGAAATTCCGATAGAATATTGGGAAAACCTATTCGATGCATTGCAAACAAATGAAAAAATACTTAGAAAAAGCATTCTGAATGAAAAAGGCACAAGAAAAAAGGAGAATGCTGACAACTCACTGAATGCATTATTGCTGTCTCTTGAAAAATGGACCCATCAAAATATGCTTCAAATTGCATAGGAAGTTAAATCGCCAGAAAACGTGTCAAAACTTTTGGGACGGGGTACTAGCTGTTTGCATATTTTTGCTCCTGAAATAAAATATATACCTTGCCGTATGCTTTAGTCAAGTTTCCATTGCTATTTCATTTGACGTCCCGCGGCTATGCGACGTTTTGCTTCGTTGCCTGATTTCTAACAGTAAACTGTGAAACTGCCCCTTCTTGATGAGTATTATACCATACCCCTGAAAAACATCCAGCAAAATGTTGAATAGCCGCTGTTATGCAATTGTTCCTGCGATCTATTGAAAATTAATCACAACCTTTTTTTTAAAGACTCTTGCTACTTTTTCTATAGTAGCTAATCTGACACTTTCTGAGTGATTCTCCAATCGTGAGACTGCACTTTTTGTTGTAGACATTTGCTTTGCAAGTTCTTCCTGGGTCATTCCATTAGATAATCTTAATTGTCTTAGATCGGAAGAGCGTCGTGTAGGGAAAGAGTGTAGATCTCGGTGGTCGCCGTATCAGTAAA
>CAJVYT010000368.1 GCA_913009765.1 uncultured candidate division Zixibacteria bacterium | reverse complement strand
ACCATCAGAATAGCACCAAAGGATTTTCCCGTACTTAGTTTAAGATCGGAAATTGTTTTTATCTCCTGACCTTTTAACAGTTTCTCCAGTCCTGTGACTAACCTTTCAGGCCATCTTGACAGATTGGTGGAAACGGTAAGCTGAATTCACATAGGGAAGGAAAATAGAATTCCCAGTATAATTCTCCTGAAAAAGATCAGGAGGGATAGATGGTAGAGTCGAAAATGTATAGACGAATTCAGGATTTGAAAAAAAGAGGATACGGGAAGCTGGCAATAGGCAGGAACTTAAAAGTCGATCCTGCCACGATACGAAAATATTATGCCATGAGCGCAGAAGAGTATCGTGAATACCGGATTGAAACATTAACGCGTGAGAAACTATTTGATGATTTTAAAGATGAGATACTCTCAGTCCATGAATCCAACGATTACCGGAAGCTCAATATGAGCGGAGTGTATGATTATCTTGAAGAGAAATTCATTAAGCTCCCGGCAGGAGAAAAGTCGCTCAGGAATTATATACACTTTCTGGAGGTAACCGGAGAATTGAAATATCAGAGTAAAGCAAGACTCTATAGAAGAGTGCCTGAGCTGCCTTACGGTAAACAGATGCAGCTGGACTTTGGTGAGTATAAGCTCAAAAGCGGTTTAAAGCTCTATATCTTTGCCTTGGTACTTTCCGGAAGCAGATATAAATATATCGTATTTCAGGATACGCCGTTTAAAACCATAGATGTAATACTGCATCTATTGGATGCCTTTGATTATTTCGGCGGATATGCATTTGAATTGGTAATTGATCAGGATTCACTGATGGTAGCGAATGAAAACTACGGAGAGATAGTATACACGAAGCAATTTGCTTCATTCACAGAAGAGATGGTAATCAAGATGTATGTCTGCCGGAAAGCAGATCCGGAAAGCAAGGGAAAGATTGAAAACGTAATAAAATACGTGAAAAACAATTTTCTCTCACTAAGGGATTTTGAAACGGTAGAGCAGGCCAATGAATCGGTAGGTAAGTGGCTCCGGCGCAGAGCGAACGGAAAGATATCACAGGCAAGCAAAAAGGTTCCTTCGCTTGCGATTGAGGAAGAACGCAAATATCTAAAACCGCTTAAGAACTCCATATACCGTAAAATAACCCATCTGGGAAGAGAGGAGAGAACAGTCTCTGAAAAGAGTTACATTATGGCAGAAGGTAAAGAATATTCAGTTCCCATAGAATACAGAGCAAAGAAGGTTGAATTCTATAAAACCGATGATGAAATATTTATCTTTGAGAACAGAACAGGGAAAGAGATAGCCCGTCATAAAATACCGGATGGAGCAAAGAAGGTATCCAAGAGGGATCACTTCAGATACAAATCATTTCCGTTGAATGAGTTGGAAGAAAAGGTTATCCTGCTCTTTGATGATGAGCGGTGGAAATCATTTGTAGAAAACACACGAAAGGCTTTTCTTAGGTATCGCAGAGACCAATATACCCTTGCGTTAAGGAGGTTTACAAAAATAGAGGAGACCGGAATATTCCGGAGGGCTGTTGCCTATTGTCTTGAAAACAAAACTTACGGTATGAAAAAACTGCATGATACATACCAGTATCTGTTAAAGGAACACAGGCAAAAGCAGCAGATTGTTTTAGGCCTATTCAGTGAAACACCCAGGCCAATAAACAGGGCTTCATCGGTAAATGTTTCAAAAAGATCTGTAGAACTGTACGAAGCACTTATTGGCAGTAATGGGAAAGCTGCAGTATGAAAGCATACAGAGAGGTGGTAAACCAACTGCAGGCTCTAAAACTCCGCGGTGTATCTATGGGTATAGATGAACTTATTACTGAAGCAGAAACACAGAAACAATCATATCTCAGCTTTCTGCATCAGGTTCTAACTCAAGAACTGGAGGACAAAGCAGAAAGAAAGTACAGGCGGAGTATTTCGGCTGCTCACTTTCCCATAAAGAAAAGTATTGAAGAATTTAATTTCGGGAGGGTAAAAGGAATTACAAAGAGCAGAATCTCACAGCTGCTTGATTTTGCCTGGATAGACAGGAAAGAGAATGTATTGTTTTTTGGACCTCCCGGGCTTGGGAAAACTCATCTTTCCATAGCATTGGGATTTGAGGCCGTTGTGAAAGGGTACTCTGTTTGTTTTGAAAGGGTATCGGGTCTCATGAAGATTCTAAAAACAGCAGATATACAGAGGAGTTCCGGATTTAGACTGAAGAGAATATTGAAAAGCGATCTGCTTATTATTGATGAAATCGGCTATACCCCGATAGAACGGAGAGAGGCAAATTTATTCTTCAATCTTGTCAGTGAGATGTATGAGAAGCAGTCCATCATCATTACTTCCAACAAATCTTTTTCCGTTTGGGCTGAGATGATGGGTGATGAAGTTATGACGACAGCGATGCTGGACAGGTTATTGCATCATGCAAACATATTCACCCTTACCGGTGAATCATATAGATTATCAAAAAGAAAGGAGGTTGAAGCCGTCTAATATTATGGGGATTTTATTTTCCATTGGGGTGTGAATCTTATTTTCCATTAGTATGGGAAAACCACTTTCCGCTCCTATGTGAAAACTATTTTCCAAAGGTATGTGAATTCTACTTGACTTTTCCATGAGATGCACTGTCAGAATAACTTGCGCCAAGGGCATAAAGGGAAAGTATTTTGTTTTCTATTTCATCTGATATTGTCGTCTGATATTTTTTAACAATCTGGGGGGTTCAAAGTGTCCCTCTCTATCCCTTGGAGTTGCAAGCTCAAATGAACTTTTACAAGGCCAGCCAAGACTTCATCTTTGCCTGTTATGCTTTTGCATGCCATCCATTAGTCCCTTAACTGCTTTGTTGAAATCAAATCTGCTTTTATTTTCAGCTTGTTCTTCCATTGGTCACTCCTAATTGTTTTTTCTCTTTTTTCTGTAGATTAATACTTTCTACAGCTTAGCATTAGACATCCTATACTATCTGGAGTGACACGGAAAGATGAAGGGTCTCTTCCAAAAGATATGAAAGGATTCTTTTCTAATTCTTATAAAGCATAAGATGTCGTTAAGAGCCTTAAATGAGGCAATTCGAGGTCTTGACAAGAAATCAGGAGCATGCTATACTGTCAAATCGTATACAATAGACAATTTTAACAACCATGTAAGTGTGATGTCTGGTGATAATAAGTCTACGTATAAGAAGGATAGTAGCAGAGGATGGGGGTATCTTTGATATATAGATGGCACGTGTTTTTTCCATTATGGAAAACAGCAAACCGAAAAGGAGGAAAAATGAAGATTAACGGACGTAATTTATTGAATCAGCTGTAGATACGATGGTTGCAGGTTTGCTGGTGATATCGTTGAATCCAGCGACCGTATTTGCGGGGAACACCATAAGAAATAGGAGAAATAAATAGCTATGCGGAAGAAAAAACGGAGGTGATAGTGGTGGACATGCAAGGCTATTTTATTACTTGGAAGTATGGATCTTTTGCTGTACCCGGAACGGATAAAACCTTCGTAAAAGAGGCAGAGAATACAACCAAGACACTGACCAGAAAAGGGTTTCTTATCTTTGGTACACATAACTGGCACCCAGTCGATCACATGTCTTTTTACACCAACCACCCATGGGTGAAACCTTTTGAGGTTATCAAGATTAATGGAAAAGATCAGGTGCTTTGGCCTCCGCATGCCATACAAGAAGTCCAGAATGCCAAGGTATTAGTAGATAATAATCTGTTTTTAGCTATTGTGAGAAAAGGGGAAAACCCTAAATACGATAGTTATTCGGGATTCATAGATGATGGAGGCAATAAGGCCGAGTTTGAATCGTATTTTGAAAGAAATGGAATTGAGAAACTTATTATCTATGGGCTTGCTACGGATTACTGTGTAAAAGGACCGCCGTTGATGCCGTCAATAATGGATTTTCCTTTAAACATCTCGGGGGTGCGTTGATTGAACGGTTTTCGCAAATGCCCTATGTCCGATCCGTGGAAACCATCTTCATCACCTCAAGCCGGGAAGATGTTCTGGAAGTAAAAGCCATATCGGACAATGTTACAAAACTGATCTACGCCATGAATAAAATGGCGGAAGAACTGTCGTTTGATTGCGGCACCTGCGATTATAATGAAGTCTGCGGTGATGTAGCGGAACTTCGGGCCATGAGAAACTCATTAAAAAATAAAAAGGCGCCGGCCCATGGATAACGCGAAAAAGATGATGGCTAACTCGAAACAAAAGAAGGTATTTATCCTCGCCCTTTGCGGCAAAGGAGGCGTGGGCAAGACATCCATCAGCGCGACTATCGTCAAAATTCTGTCATCAAATCCGGATAATAAAGTGAGATTAGTTGCAGATCAGCTTGATAGATCGGAAGAGCACACGTCTGAACTCCAGTCACACTGATATATCTCGTATGCCGTCTTCTGCTTGAAA
>CAJVYT010000367.1 GCA_913009765.1 uncultured candidate division Zixibacteria bacterium | reverse complement strand
AGCTGATAACATTAAAGCAGAAGTATAAAAAGATAAGAAAAAGACCT
Organism: uncultured candidate division Zixibacteria bacterium; assembly: GCA_913009765.1. The sequence goes on along the minus strand of CAJVYT010000367.1, from coordinate 4,406 downwards.
CCGACAAGAATCATACCGGTTCCATCCGTCCTGACAAATGAGATTGCAAACTATATTGCCACCTATCCTGCTATGAGAGGGAAGATATTCCATCTTGCCCAGGGCAACTTCAGAAGGAAGTTCTATGAGCTATCCGGTATTGCCGGAATTCCCAAAGAGCTCGCCCATCCGCATATACTAAGGCACTCAAGAGCCATAGAGCTTTTAAGAGCAGGAGTTCCAGTTACAATAGTGCAGAATATACTCGGCCATGCCTATCTGACAACAACCGCCCTATATCTGCAGATATCAGGTCAGGATGCAAAGAACATACTGAGAGAGAAAGGAATGATATGAACGTACAAAACAGGCACTATCAAAAATTATATACTCGTTATACCGGATGCAAACTTTTGTATTGTCTGACATTGATGGCTTTCCACTTGAGAAGCGGCTGCCGCAGAATGCGTTTTTGAAGGCCTTCGTCGCTGGTTAGAAGTGTCGGATCTATCTTGCCTCTATCGAGCAAAAGATTTAAAAACTCCTGTTCGGCCTTGTTAAGAGGAAGCAAAATAGACAATGCCCGCATACATTCATCCACGAGTTTTTTTCCATAAATTCTGGCATCTTTAACCTCCCGCACAGCACTAAGACGGAGTGTTGGAATAAGCTGATTTGTCAGTTCAGAAGCATCAAAATTTGCATCTTTGATAGAAACCGATCGCCAATCTTTTCTATTCATTGCGCCATAAACAACAAAGGCAATTCTAATTTTATCAAGGCTCAATGCCCCAGTTGTAAGGATAAGATGGCTGTCAAAGAGATCCCTTACTTTATGCCGAGCTAACAATGCTGCAAGTTTTCCTGCTGCGAGCTCATGAATATCCATTACAGGAATATTTGATATTTGCAGGGATCCCAATCGGCGGGAATGCTGGGTCTTAACCGGCCACAACGGGACACGGTACATAAAATTAATATCCAGCTCAAGGTTACCGCGCTGTCCTAAGACGCTTTGATAGCGAAGCAGCCATTTCCCTCCGGCATATTTTTCAGGCACACGCCTAATCTCGAAGCCGTCCCGCTTGAGAACGGAAGAAATTGCTTGCTCTATTTTGGGGCGCTCCTGAATCATTGCATCACTTCCTTCCGCACCGATATAATTCAGATCAATATCTACGGAGAGTCGCGGAACATCAAAGACAAAGAGATTCAAGGCGGTCCCTCCCTTGAGAGCAAGTTTTCCTTTCAGGAATGGATGCTGCTGAAGGGTGCTAAGTAACTCAAACAGGCGCGTCACCTTTTCAAAAACATTCGGCCTGAATCCGGTGGATGCAGCCTCTGAGGCAAGTTTCTCGGCCGATAAAGGTATCATGCCGGCCATCCCTCTTTAAGTGCATCTTGCGGCACCACAAGATTCCATTTAGGAACAAAACGGCCATGTCTTCGTTTGTTTCGCTCCAGATAATGAGGATGCTTTGGGCGCAGTGAAAGAAGCGCCTTGAGATGTCTCTTTTCGACCATTAGCGCTTCACGGTGCTGCTCAAGAAAAAAACCGACCTTGGCGGCTGTGGTTGCATTTCTGAGCATAAGGACGTATTCAACCACCTTGTCAAGATCAAAGAACTCTATCGATCCCAGCGATCTCCATATTTCATCCCAGCCTCCGGAAAGGTTAGGACGGTTCAAAAGATCCACCATGGTACGCTCCAAACTTGTTACACGGACATTTATCCCCAACCTGTCCATTGCAATAACTTCAAAGTTCTCCTGATTGATTCGGCAAAGCGAATCAGGAAACCTTACACAGCGAAACAGGTAGGAGCGAAATGCAAATGGACGCAATGGCCGGGAAGCCGTATATACAAAGTGTCCGCTAACAGAATAGGCATGGCCGTGAAACTCTAAAGCAGTATGGTATGATAAAACCGCATCCTTGGTCAGTTTGGCGGCTATAAGGAAGGGATCGACGGTATAAGAAGCCGGATCTGATCCCACTGGCACAACAACATACAGCCCGCGCCTTACCGAAATAAGATGTCCTGCCTTTTTATGATATGTAAGCAGTGACTCCCTTGCCCTTGGACCGGCCTTATCTTGGGATGAAAGGTATCCGTCCATCTCCTCCACGGTAAATACCGGATGCTTATGGAAAAATTCTCTGTATTTCATGTTAACGTCCTTGACATAAATTTACATTGCACATAAAAATACTATGGTTGATGCTATGATTTGTCAAATATTTTTCAATATACTGTCTCAGGATATATGACAGGATGCAAATAATATACTCAGAGAGAAGGGGATGATATGAAAAAAGCTGAATTGATAAATTCAGGAGGTATATATACAATAACTATACAGGAATTGTTAGGTCATAAAAATCTGGATCCTGCAATGATTTATACACATGTGATTAACCAAAGCGTTAAGAAAGCAAGGAGCCCTGCTGATTTTTAGATTATGTTACCAAAAAGCAACATATACAAGTAATATGTATGAGGAAAAATTATGCTTACGGCAGGCGATAACAAACATTTAATGATTAACAACCGGCATAGATCAGGCAGTCATGAAAAGCAACCTTTGCTTTTTTCATTAGTACACCTAATCTTATGTTAGATGAAAAATAAACAGCGAGATGAAGAATGACAATTTGGGCTTTTAATCAACCAGCAGAAGAATATGTCAAATTTGTAAGTGCTTCAGTTAATGCAGGAATCTCAAGATTCGGATGGAGTTGGTTCGACGATGCCGATTTGAACTTACTCAAGGATAAAAATTGGGATGATATGACAGATGGTGAAAAAAATGTATGGAGCAAGTCAGGATTTTTATTAGATATCGTAAAAGATGACTGGATTGTACACATTAATGTTCCAGAGTGGGGAAAATGTACGGTAGCTCAAGTAATAAAACCATACTATTTCGACAAAAATGCTACTAAGGAAGATTTTCGCCATTGCATAGGTGTGGATCAGGAGTCAGTCATTGAATTTGATAGAAATGATCCAAATGTTCATCCATTAGTCAGCAGAAAGCTAAAGCTTCGTGGTAGATTTTGGAGAATTTATTGTGAAGAAGAATTTTTCAATTCAATAAAAAATTTAAAAGGTAATGTTGTTAATTTACAAGAAGATACTAAGGGAACTTTTTTTCTTAAAACTGAGTTGTCCGGTCCATTAAGAGATATAACGGCATTAATTCATAAAAATCACGATGGAAAAAATCTGGAACGGTTTATGGCCGCCGTATTTAAGAAAGTGCCTTTTGTGGAGAATGTTATTGAGAATGGTTTTGGGTGGGGAACAGACTATGGTGCAGATTTAATTGTTGACTATAGGTCAGGCCTTCCAGTAAGCGGTTTGGAAAAACTTGAAAAAGTAGTGATTCAAATAAAATCATACGGGGGAGAACATTGGGAAACAAATGCTGTTGAGCAAATAAAAGAAGCAATTAAGCAGTATGAAGCTGATGCAGGCATGCTGATTACAACAGCTACAAAAACAGAACAATTGCAAGAGGCCATTGACAAATTGTCATCTGAGATTGAAAAACCAGTCGCATTGCTTGCAGGAGAGGATGTTGCAAGGTTCGTAATAAAATACTATGGGGATGAATTGCTGAGTTAATATCATCTAACAAGGCGCTGCACCTGACCGCTATTTCGCTGCGCTACATAACGGCAGGTGAGCTTGGTCGTTACGTTCAAAAATGGAGTTCTGATGTGGAATAAAGTGAAGGTTCGCCCTTGGGTAGGGTCACAATATGAAAAACCAGAAATATTTCCAGATAAGACGCTTATTCTCGGAGAGTCGAACTATACATTTGAAGAATACTTTAATTCAAATTTAGTAATATCATGTGTTGCAGATCATATCGGGAAAAACGAAGACCCAAATTTTTCACGATTTGCCACAAAAATTAGGAGAGTAATATTTGGTCGTAACACTACCGTAAGCGCTGAATTGTTTTGGGAAAATGTAGCCTTTTATAATTTTGTACAATACTTGGTGGGTGGTGTCAGCAAGGAAAGGCCAACAGAAAAAATGTGGTATGAATCAGTCGAAGCTTTTAGTGAAATAATTAACACATTAAAACCAAAACGTATGCTAGTTCTTGGGCGTGAGAATTGGAGAAACTTACTTGAACACATCAACCATACGAAAGAAGGAAAATACATGGCTAATCTCGATGTTGATGGTTTTAAAGTTATGGCTGGCTACATAATGCATCCATCGTATGGCGGCGGGTTTTCATATGAAGAATGGCATCCAGCAGCGAGTGAAATACTATTAAAAACATATTGCAAAAAACCGCAAAAGTCTCGCCACTTTCGTCAGCCGCTGATGAGAGCGTTATATTTTTCGGGTAAGTGATGAACAAGGATGAAATCCCACAAATAGCTAAAAACAATCTGGCTGATC
>CAJVYT010000366.1 GCA_913009765.1 uncultured candidate division Zixibacteria bacterium | reverse complement strand
ATGAAATAAATGATCCTATCAAAATACCCAGGACCATCATCACCTGCCAGTCAACCCTGGGACCGAACCATCTGAAGTAGTCCATTGTAGATACCCTCTCAGCGGAAAAAAGCTGTTCAATAAAAGCTGTAACACGCACAAAACACGTGGACGCGCCAAAATAATTGCCAGCTATCCATGCAGACGCTATAATGACCGCTCCGGTCAGCGCACCCGCCAGATAAGGGCTCCATCCTTTACCTTCTGTTTTCATATAAAAACCTCCGTTTTCAGCGCTTGTTTAAAAATATATCTTTAATCCAGGATGAATGCAATAGCCTGATCGATAAAAAAGGGGCTGTACCCAACGCGTGGTACAGCCCTCTGTTTTATGCTGGCGTCCCCAACGCTCCCTAGGCGCGCAGGCACTCCGTGGGCGCGCAAGCGGGATTTTCCGCCTCAGGCGAGATCTCGCCAAACTTTACAGAATTTGGCGGAGAACCCCTGTCGCCGCCGTGAAAGTCTCAAGTAAACATTTTTTCTAACTTGGCCTTCTGCCTGCAATTTTTAAAGAAAAGCTTCATTCTCAATATGTTAGGGCGTTTTATATTTTCCGAACTTTACAAACTTGACACTAAAAAAAGTGAGATTAATTATCGTTTCTGGTGAAATGCGCGTCTCTTGCTAGTTTCATAGCAATTTCACTACGCTCTTCTTTTCTTGCAGGCCAATTGATAATATCTGCGTGTCGTTCTGGTGGTTCTTGACTGACGACATCTAATCCGTGATTTCTTACAATTAACGCCATAAGGTCTGCCTTGCCTACTAGTGTCTTATCTTGAGGTTCAGCAACCATCCTTAAACCTATATCCCAAATGTCTGCCTCAGCAACATCAGATGTTCTGAAAACAGATAATCTAAGATCTGCGGGCGGTTTAAATACTTGCCACCTTACAGAACCGTCTTTTCTTGTGTGGTGTTCCAGAATAAAGCGCGATAAATTCTCTGAAGAGGAAATTGGTGACAAAGTATGTGGATCCCTTTAATCTACCTCTTGAATATGGTCTATTACTACCTTGGGTATGGAGTTAGCAAAAACTTTAGCCCCACGTATACTATTTGGCCCATATAGGCCTGCATAAATTAATTGATTTTCCCCAGATACACTAACAGCAAATAATCTGCTAGGATTTTCATACCACTCAAACACTATTTCACCATCTGGACCTCCCGAAATATCTGGTCTTGGCAACCATGATGGCAGATCCTCTATAAAGCTCCTCGCTTCCCAGTAAGCATCTGGCGTTATAGATTGCGCGCCATATCCATCCCAATTCTCTACAGAACATTTCTGATATACTTCATCAAGTGAACTGATATTTTCGTTTACGCGACTTGTAACTTTATTTTCGAATTCATCTCTTGCTTGGGAAAAAAGTTCTTCAGTCTTGCGTGATTCAGGCCCAAATCCTCTCATAGCAAATCCTATAATGCCATCCATGTCTGCACATAAAGTTGCATTACTCATTGTAAAATGCCTCCAGTTTCTTTGTAATGCTATTAAAGAAAATTCTATTTTTTAAAACCCTTAATGATTCTAGTATATCCCAAATATCCTCTCTAATGCCATTGGGATCAAATCTAAATACATCAATGTCCAATATCACGGGCACAAATTCTGGCTTCTTAACAGGTTCAAGAGCTTGAACAATAATTGCCTGTGCTTTAAACTCCGGCACAGGAAGCACTATGCGCATAAAATAATTATTTATTGCTTGAGGAAGTTCATCTGGGACTGACGGAGGGGAAGTTAAATAATCAACAAATTTCCAGGGTGCATCTTTTGTTGGTATATTTAAGTTGTTTATGTAGCGCAATGCGACTCTTGTAATAAGTTCTGCTGATGTAACTTCTTTATATGATTCCCATAATCCTCTTGCTTGATCGCGAAGCCCCTCCCATGATTCATATGGCTTCAATTTACTAAAAACAAATTCTTCCTTTAAAACTTGAACAACTTGATGTGTTTTCTCAGACTCAAAACGGTATCCTGCAATTTCCTCGGTCGTAGGCTCAAATGTTTTTCCCTTTGCGAATTCAAAACGCCCTTCAAATTTTTTTATTTCATGTTTTTTTGGATAATCATCTTTGGTTATGCCCTTTATAGAGGCTAGCCTGGTAGCGTCAAAGTCATCTGGTAGTTTTGCCCTAATATTAATGACTGCTTCTGTTATGGGTGCGTTTTTAAGTAAGGAATATTGTTCCATCTTTTTTAACAAACCATTCACTTATTTGATTATATCAAATATAGCATAAACTGAGTGTAATCCACTATTTTGCTTATTGCCTGTCAACTGGTTATTGTTATTTCTTTTTTCAAAGTCACATCAGGTTATGCATTATCTAGCGTCCCCAATGCTCCTCAGGCGCGCAAGCGGGATTTTCCGCCTCAGCGGACCCGCTCTGAGGCGGGGAACCCCTGTTACCGTCGGATGAAATAGAGTATAACAATTCGCATAACCGGCTGGGAAGGAGCGCAACGGAAAGGCAATCCATCTTAATGCAATTGTTGTGTGATTTGTTTTCATTTCTCTTTTGCAAAAGACAACAAGGATTCCACGATATTTTTAAATTTTTCTCTTGGCCCTCTGTCACCAGGTTTATACATGGAATCTTTGTACATGGCGTAAGCGGATACTTCATTCCACGTTATGTTTTTGCCGTATTCACAATATTCTTTCACAGCAGTGTCAAAAGCTTCCTTACGGAAAACGTAAGGCTTAAACTCGGTGGCAGCGCTTTCAATCTTTGGGATGGAAGCATAGAAACGAGGAAAAGTACCTTGATCCCAATAGTGGGTAACCGGGTACAAACCTTCAAGTTCAGTAATTATTTTATTCCTGAATATTCTAGCGGCTTCAGCCGCCCTATTTTTTTTGTTGTTTCGGTATGTGATATAACCAACAAAAGAAGCAAGAAGAACGGCACCAATGATAGGATATATATTGTTGAAAATGATTTCAGTCATTTATTCAGATTGCCTTGGTCGGTGTGGTTAATCGTCTTTTTTTCCTATTGGTCTATTCTTAGACTCTGGACGAATGTTGCCGCTTGCGAACGGTTACCTGCTGTGTCCAAGCCAGTCGCCCAAACTGTAACCAGTAGTCTATCAACGAATACTGCGCGGTAGATACCGAACAACCTCGGTGTTGTTTGGCGTATGACTTCCAGATACTTTGATGGGTAACCAGCGAGTGGTTCTGTACTAGTATCGATCACTTTTCCGGTGACGCCAACTGCCCTATCGACACTGGCAATCTGGGTATCGAGTGACTGATTGATCATCCTTCGGGCTGTATCTTTCGGTATCACACCAAGGTTTTCAGGCATATTTATAATCGTGACGGTGTAGGCTACCGATACATCCTCACTCTGCGCAGTGAAGTAATAGATCATTGAGTTCGGCAAGGCAGGGTTGGGCGTTTGACCTGTTTGAGGAACAATGGGAAAGGCGATGACAACCGGGAAGTGTGTGTTGGCAGACTGGAGACGCATCGGTTCTGCATTCAACAACGACACTCGCAGCAGCGAGAAGATGATTATCGCAACGGTGATTGTTCTATTTGTCTGCTTTCGCATCATGTGTTCCTCCAATTACGTACGTTCACACAATGATAAGCTCTGCAATTCATGCTATGTAAACCTATGACATGCAAAATAGCCGTTCTAACGATGAATACACCAAAAACGTAAACAGTCACCGCTGGCACGAATTTGCATCAGCATTTTGTTGGGCGTTTCTTTATATTAATTACGTAGCTATTTATTAGTTTGTTTATCTTCTTCGCTTTTCGAAATATTGTTCACTTTGTGTGGCCACACTTTAGAGCCGATCCATCCAAATAAAATTGCTGCTCCAAGACTAAGCCAGAAGAGAACTGTATTTGCAGAAGACGCGTCTCCCTTGAAGACAAACCATTTCCTGAGTTCTGTCTTGATAAGTATGAGTACTGTTACGACGGCCAATGCATAAAACAGTATACCGATGAGTTTCCTGACTTTCTCAGATGAAGAATGTTCGATAGTGCTCTTTTCATGTTTGTTCATTTTATCCACATTCACCTTGCCCAACAAGTGATTATATGGTTTTCTCAGTTATAACAGATTAATCAGCCATAATCAATCAAAAATTGCTTTATTTAAGGGGTGTTTCTTTGTTTTTTAACTCAACGGCCACCTTAAGCCAGAAAACTTAAGGGTTAGCGTGCTTGATGAAGATAAGAGATGCTTACGTGTTGTTTACGTTTAGGGGTAAAAAGAAAGGGGTTACTTCCGTAACCCCTCATTATTCCTGGCGTCCCCAAGGGGATTTGAACCCCTGTCGCCGCCGTGAAAGGGCGGTGTCCTGGGCCAGGCTAGACGATGGGGACAGAAAAATGGTGAGCCGCGTTGGATTCGAACCAACGACCCACGCCTTA
>CAJVYT010000365.1 GCA_913009765.1 uncultured candidate division Zixibacteria bacterium | reverse complement strand
TTCTTTTTTTTTTTAATGATACGGCGCCCACCGAGATCTACACTCTTTCCCTACACGACGCTCTTCCGATCTAGGGCGGCATAGTTCAACAGACATTTATACCCCATGCTGAACTGCGCACGGGGTATAAATGCTTATACGTTAGCGCCAAATAGAGAGCTTGGAAGCCATGAATAAGAAAGTATTATTGGTCGGTAATGGTATCAATAATTTGACCAATAAAAAGAGCTGGTCAAATCTGTTAACTTCAATGATTGAAATATGCAGAGTTAATGGAGAAGTTGAAATAAATAACGATAAACCATTCCCCTTGCTTTATGAAGAAATATATTTAAAAAGCAAGGGTATCGTCGAGTTGGACTTGAAGAAGCATATATCGGATCAGGTAAAAAAAATAAAAGAAAATGAGGTTCATGAACTAATAAGAGAAAAAGAATTTGAAAACATAATAACTACAAATTACGAGTATATCCTTCAAGGAGTCAAATCAACGCTAAGAGAAAACGATCTCCATAATCAAGGAATAATAAAAGAATTAAAATACAGTATATTTAGGCACAACGTTATTAATAATACAAAAATATGGCATATTCATGGGGAGTGCAATATTCCAAACAGCATTACTCTTGGCTATGAACATTATGGAGGACAGTTGCAACAAATAAGAAACTATGTTGTTTCTGGTACTCATTATACGAAAAAGAGAAATCAAAAATCATTATCATCGAGATTGAAAAACGGTGAAATATTATTTGAATCATGGATCGATCTCTTTTTTAAAAAAGATATCCATATAATTGGATTAGCCATGGATTTCGTAGAAACTGACATTTGGTGGTTGCTTACATATAGAGCAAGATTCATGAAGTCAAGAAAAACAAAAATCATAAATAGAATATTTTATTACATTCCCAAAAAATACGTTAAATCATCTAAGCATAAAATTAATCTATTAGAATCTGTTAATGTTGAGATTGTTATAAAAGAAGATGATAAAGTTAATTATTATAGAAACATAATTGAAGAAATTAATTGATAGCGCTAACAAACTCATCCAGAGGGGCTTTCAGAAGGGGCGCGATTTTTGCGTTCTTTGCAAAAAATCGTGAACCTTCTGAAAGCCCCTGATGAGGGCGTTAGCTTTTTAATGGAGAAACCATGAAAACATATATTATTTTCGCAGCTATGATATTGGCTTTTTTTAGCAACTCCGCTGTTGCTGTAGAGCCATCAACTGAGGATCAAATGGCTGAATTACGAAGTAAGTTGAAAGCAATGTCGGCAATAGCAATGTTAGAAGCATATGCAAACCCTGAGATAGCGGCTGTACTTCAAGCGCGCTACTGTAAAAATTTATATGATGGTTTACTAGAAAATGAATTTACAAAAGAACAAGCAATGCAAATAGTAATAGCGCAATGTAATTTAAGGAGCTTATTGCTAAAATAAAAGCTAACAAGTCGTTCGTGTGGGAATTTTGTTACGCTGCGCTTCACAAAATCCCCACAACTCAAACGTTGATAGGAGAAAAATCGTGCCGGACTTAAATAATTCGAAAGTATATCGTGGAGGCGTGACAGCCCCATATCTGAATCTTGAAACGAGGCGCTGTACGTTCAATGTTAATACAAGGGACGATGCATTAGATCTACGTTTCAAACTTGCATCAAAGGGCGGTGGCACAACGTCAGTTCTTTTACAGGTTGGGAAATCAGATCTTTCTGATGTTCTAGAAGCAATTGCACAAGCAATGCCTGAAATGGCCTCAATATTTTCTACATGTGCATCAATAGCAAATGGGAAAAATATCGATTTGCTCGCAGAGGCGCGAAGAGTGAAGAACGATGAAAAAGCAAGGGCGGTAAAAATTGTCGAAGATTTGGAGTCTGTTGAGGAATTTGTATCTGAAAAATACTATGCGGCTCCCGCCGGTGAAGATGAGCGAGAAGCGAAGATAAGAGAAAAGTTAGAAGAGGTTATCAGTTCTTTAAATGCTTTAACATAAGTGCAGCACGTTGCAAGGCCTAACAATCTGATCATGTCGTTCGCTTCGTTCACTGGGACGGTCCACCGCTACGCGGCGGTCCGTCCCATAGCAGGCCGTTATGTGACTAGTGCTGCTATCTAAAAAAAGTGTAGATGAAAAAATTTAGCCTAATAAGCGGAATAATCGTATTAGTCGGCTGGCTAATTTTCGTAGTTTTTGCTTTTAATACAAATGGTGCTCCAAAAGATTCCGCGGATTCAAGTTGCTAGTGCAACAGATGGGTTGATCCCGAAAAATACCTGATTCGGCGTTTTAAAGCCAAGTGTTTTTCTGGGTCGGTTATTGAGTTTGTCCATAGCCTTTTTAATCTGTTGCGGGGTGATGGTGGTGAAGTCACAATGCTTCGGGAAATATTGTCGTATGAGACCGTTGGTGTTTTCATTCAGGCCTCTTTCCCATGAGGCATAGGGATGGGCAAAATAAAAGTCTGCATTCAAGGCTTTGGCCATTGTTTCATGTTGCGCGAATTCTTTGCCGTTGTCCGAGGTCATTGTATGCACGCGGTCTGCTACGGGTCTCAGCAAACGTATAATGGCCCTGGTAACCAGGTCAGCGGTTTTGCGTGGCACTTTGGCGATCAGACTGAGTTTCGATTTACGTTCCGTAAGCGAGACGATGGCCTGTTTGTGGCCCTTGCCAATGATTGTGTCCAGTTCCCAGTCACCGTATCGGGAACGACGATCAACGATACCGGGGCGCTCATCAATGGCGGTGCGATTTGTTAGCTGACCCCGTGTGCTATAGCTGCCGTAGCGCTTCTTGCGTTGCCGCTGACACCGTAGATGACGGAACAGGTTGCCGCCTTGTGCTTTATCCTCAAGCACGTACTGGTAGATCCACTCATGACTAACGGGTTCGAGTGCTTCTTTGAAGAGCCAGCCGCTAATTTGTTCAGGGCTCCATTCATCGCGCAGCAATCGTTTGACCAGCCGCCAGGTGTTATCGCCAATACGCGGCGTCGCTTTGTTTGCCCGGCGACTCAACGCCAGGGTGTGGGCTTGTTGGGGGCGATAGCCCCGGAGCCCATTATTGCGCCTGAACTCGCGACTGATGGTTCCTTTATTCACACCGATGATCACTGCAATCTCCGTTTGGTCAAGTCCTGCTTTCTTCAATGCATAAATCTGGTATCGTTGTTCCTGGGTAAGCTGCGTATAGCCTCTCATTTGTGCTCCTCTTACTTGTCGGTTCGAGAAAAGCCACGATGCTACCGCAGCTTGCCCTCCATTCCGAATCATGAGTTGCACTTACAAGTTGAATTCACCTTCACAAATACCGTTAATTGTTGGGATTACAATGTTGGCGTTTATTTTACCAGCCGCACTTGTTTATCTTAGTGGTTTGATTATAAAAAAACATAAGGGTGGTACTCGAGCAGGAGCATTATTAAGCACGCTGTGGATTTTTGCTGCCCTTGTGGTTACTGAACCGTATGGTCGATATGGTCGATATGGTGATATAACTGAATTTCTATTGGCAGGAATTCTTCCTGTTATTATATATTGGGGCGTGCTGTGGGTTGTAAATGGATTCATAAACGAAAAGACAGAATCCTAGAGTTAAAAACTAGAAGTCACATAACAACTTGCTCCAGCCGACGCATTTATTTTTGTTTCTTTTTATGCAAAATCGCATAAAAAAGGCATAAAACTAAATGCGCGGCTGAGCCCACACGTTTGCCCAAAAAATGCCAAAATTTGCTACAATACCTAAAGGAATCGAGGTTATTGAGTATGAGAAAAATTGAAGAGATCGAGCAAGATATTGAAAAGCTTAGCAAAAGTGAGCTTAAAAGCTTTAGGCAGTGGTTTGTTGAGTATGATGCCGAAGCATGGGATGCTCAATTTCAGGTTGATGTTGAGGCAGGCAATCTAGATGATATTGCTGACGAAGCAATTAAGGAGCATAGCGCGGGTAAAACGAGTCAGCTTTGAAGCATTTTGCTTCAACAAGATTCTGGGAGTGCTATCATTCCCTTCCTCAGCCTGTTCAGTTACTGGCTGACAAAAACTTCGAATTTCTTAAAGAGAATCCAAAACACCCATCTATTCATTTTAAGAAAGTAGGTCGATTCTGGTCAGCCAGAGTTGGACTTGCTTATCGAGCCCTGGCAATTGAATCAGACGGTGACATCCTATGGTTTTGGATAGGCAATCATAATGATTACGATAAACTCTTGGGCTAACAAATTAATCAACTACGCTTCGTTGCTGCACACCTTCGCCGGACCCGCTGAAGCGTGCTGGTCATTGCGGCGTTTTTCCAGCTAACTTAACGAGAACCAAAAGGGTCAGACTCACTACTGTCCCACTTAGTCGTCAATAAGAAGGCCTAAATCACAACAAGTTGTTACAATGAAAGTGCGAACAAACAATGTAATAACAAGAGGATTTAGACCATGTCACATCATAACACCGTGTTCTCTCAAA
>CAJVYT010000364.1 GCA_913009765.1 uncultured candidate division Zixibacteria bacterium | reverse complement strand
GAGATCATTCATCGAACAATAGATATTCTTCATTATATCTATTATTAGGAAATTTGCCAATATTTCTACTTTGCATTGACATATTTCTACATTTTAGCGTTCCATCCATGAAACACTAAATTGTTTGCGTTCCGTATTTCTATTTTTATGGGACGCTAAATTCTTTGCGTTCCGTAAGTGCTACGTTCCAATATCGGCACAAAATCAACATCATCAGACATTTTGAGATACCTGTCTGTGCAGGAAATGACGATGTGATATGACCGCTACCATTCCAGGGCAAGAGTGCTGCTTTCTGCAAACCATTTTCTGACGATCTTACGGTGGCAAAAGTCGTTCGGCTTCTCATAGCACAGAAGAACCGAGCCGTTGAGTTCCTTTTTTAACCGTCTGGCATCAAGACACGACAGCGTCTCGGAACGATATTGCTTATCGAACTGTCCAATGTCGGTATGGCCGGTCTTACGACTAAACACAAGCTCGGCTGATGGGAACAGTCCACTGAAACTGTCTATATCAATATCCAGCGGAGTTCGCCTGGCTATGGATAGCTTTCTGATGCCTTCCGGCAGGTTTTTTAGATTGGCGAAATAGGATGTAAATATCACTTTTCCTTCCAAAACATAATCTTTTTGCCGTTCTTAACGGCAAAATCGTATTCCATCCGGCATCCTTCGCTTTCCTTCCATCCGTCAATGAAGCAGATAATGTCACACCGCTTTATTAGCGGAAAATTGTATTTTTTAAGCCAATCATCATGATTAAAGTCGATAGATTCCTCCCAGAATGATGTAATCTTGTGAGGAATTATCGGTATATATCCATCCAGTAGGAGCTGTTTTGCCGCTTTCTCTGCTTTGCCGATGTTCTGCTTAGTGCATTGGCGATTGTTTGCTGTGTAAGGTCCGGCGACATACACAAGTTTTTTCTGTGTATTTTTTGGTAAAAATCTATGTTTAAAATCTATGACAATTTGGCGAACACGCTCTTTGGATATGCCAAGTTCTTTACCTATTGCCTCAAGGGTCATTCTGTCTTGAGGTTTGCCATACCGATGAGAAATGACAAAGTACAGTTTTTTACCGGTACGATTGGCAAATTCCGGTGATTGCAACAATTTTCTAATAGATTCTACTTCTTTAGCATTGCCATACAGCATCGTTGCGGGCATATCGACAAAACCATAAATCTTAATTCCATCAAAGTTTTTAAGGGGAATAAGTTTACTTGACAAAACTATGTTATCAAACTTGGAGCTTGAAACGATGTCTATTGCCCGGAGAGTAGCGGATGTTCTGACATGCTCATGTGCTTCTTTGGTACTACAACTATACAAAAATGTGAATATCAATTTCGGCCTCCTTGCTTACACTGTTTTACTAAAGCACAGCCATCGGCAGAGCAAATTGGAGACAAAGTCATCAGACCGATGAAATCTGCAAGCGAAAGCAAAAGGCCGATGACGGATAATGTTCTAACAGTAATCATCAAACTCTTCCTTTAATTTTTCAAACACTGTATTCTGTATCTGCCTGACCCTTTCTTTTGTAATACCATACTTATCGGCCAGCTTTTGCAGTGTCCACTTTGTTTTGTCGTCTAAACCGAACCTGTGAACAATAATATCTCGTTCACGGTTTGTGAGTTTTTTGATAGCTTGTTTGGTATATTTTTTGAGATCGTTTTTAATAATCTCATTCTGAATATTCGTTCTGCTTTTTATTGTATCAATGAAAAACAATTCCGAGTTTTCATTGATTTTTCGGTCTAAAGAAAAGCAATCCCGTGATGCGCCTATCCCTGCCGATACGGTAGTGCTAAGTTTAGAATTATTAGATTGCTTTGTTAACTGTCTGATTTTTGCAATAGTTCTTTTTGAAACCTTGATCATCTTATCATCTAACATGTGCTGCATGATTGATTGTCTAATCCACCATACAGCATAACTTACAAATCTGACATTTTTGTCGGGATTGAACCTTCTTGCCGCTTCAATAAGACCCATTATTCCATCGCTTACCGTATCTTTAAACGGCTTATATCTGTATTCCTTTGCAATAGCAGCAACAAAACGAAGATTTGAGCAAATCAGCGTATTAACAGCATTAATATCACCGGATTGCACCCTCTTGCCAAGAGCAATTTCTTCTTCCCACGTCAATAGTTTGGACGGCAAACTACTGAAATTATACAAATACGTTGTATTTTGAGATTCCGAAGGTGGTGTATATCTTCTACGCGTCTGCATTTACAGTTTGACCCTGCGGGATAGCTTCGCTGCGGCTTTGTCGTATTCTACAGGGTAAATCTCCTATCAAAAATGTTTGTCTTGCGGTTTCTTTAATATTAGTGCAGCCACGCTTAAAGGCATAATCTTGTCCTATTAGATATACACGCTTAATTGCTCTGGTTATAGCAGTGTACATAAGTTTGGAGTTAAGCATTATGAAAAAGCTGTTTACCATAGGAATGAACACGTATTTGAATTGATTGCCCTGCGTTTTATGAATGGTTAAGGCATATCCGAGATCAATTATATTTTTATAATCATCGAACCCATAAATAACTACTTTGTTATCAGGATAACGGACATAAAATTCCTCATCCTCTTCGTTTATATCAAGAACAATACCAAGGTTTCCGTTGTACACACGGGCTGTTTTTGTATCTGACATGTTAGCTGTCTTAAAATCAGCATAATCAACATATTTCATACCCTTATTCTTGAGGTGAATTACCTTGTCATACTGTTTTAACAAAAATGTTCTGATGACTGCTGATTTATGAAATACCGTATTAAGTCTTGTCTGAAGGATTGTATTCAGGTTTTTTGCGCCCAAAATAGTGGCTCTCATAGGTGTAATAACCTGCATATCCCATATCTTTTGAACACCTTTTATGTTCTGTTCACCGGCAAGCCAATCTATTTGTTTCATGAGAGTATCGAGTATATGTTCATAATGATCATCCCTTACTTCTTTCATTTGCTTATCGGAAAGTTCTTTTTTGAGAGTAAAATAATTTGGTATATCTTTTTTATCGAAAGCCCAGTCACTGTACCAATCCGCATATCCTTGCGGAACCTTGCCTTCTCTTATATAGCTTGCAAAATAGGTCAAAACACTATTGGATGATTGTCTGTATATTTTGGTGAGTTTTACCTTTGGTATATCATATCGAAGCAGATCATTGAATACATTGCCGGCACCTATGGGAGGCAGCTGTGCATCATCACCTACCATTATAAAGATAGCATCCTCCGGTATTGCCCTGATGAGCCTATAAAATATGCCGAGGTTGACCATGCTTGCCTCATCCAAAAGAATGACTTTATATGGCAACCGGTTGTCTTTATTATAAACAAAGCCGCTCGACTTAAATCCCAATAACGAATGAATTGTAGAAGAATTGTATTTTGTAAGGTCTTTGATCCTCTTGCTCGCCATACCGGTGAACGCGCAGCAGACAATCTTTTCGTTCCTGAAGAAATATTCCGAATAAAAATCAAGAATAATCTTGGATATTGTAGATTTTCCCGTTCCCGCATAACCGCACAGCAAAAAAATGCTTGTGCCTTTGGTTGCAATATCAAATATTGCCTGATATTGCTCTTTGGAGAGCTTAATACCAAGCTGGTTTTCTTTTTTGTTAATAAATTTGACAGCCTCTTCTTCAGATACTTTGCGATTGCTTCTGTCGGCAGACTGTTTGATAAATTTACGGATAAAATCTTCCTGATATGTAAATCCAGTAAGCGCAATAATGTTGTTTTCGCAGTAATAATCTTCTGAGTCGGCAATAACATTCGTAATAATACTTGCCAGGTCATCATTTTTGACTGAGCCGTCATCATATAAATAATCCTCGGCAAGTTTCATAAGTTGTTCGGTGGATAGATAGGTGTGGCCATTATCAGATGCCTGAGAAAGCAGAGTATAATCGATTAACGCTTTTATGCGTTCCTGTGAGTATTTGTCTATACCGATTGAAAGAGCGATTTTATCACAGGTTTTGAAACCTACACCTCTGACTTCAGTAAGCACATAAGGGTTTTTGCTTATAATATCAACCGCATCCCTATCCTTATCTTTAAAGTGGTTATAGATACGCAAAATCATATTGCTTGTGAGATTACCGCCTCTCATAGCAAAGAAATCCGAAAGGGATTTCATAGATTTATATTTATCCCACGATTGGGTAATTTTGAGAAGCTTTTTCTCTTTTATTTGCCTAATAGTTATTTTGTAAATAGTTTTTATGCTTTTTTCTTTTTCATATTTTTTTTTTTTTTTTTTAATGATACGGCGACCACCGAGATCTACACTCTTTCCCTACACGACGCTCTTCCGATCTGACCGCTATAACCGATACGGTCTGATCGTTGACCGTTTTCTGGAAATTCGCGACCTGGTAGTCCAGCCGCTGGACCGGAGGTTGAAAAAAGTTCAGGATATCAGTGCAGTGGCTATTCTTGAGAAC
>CAJVYT010000363.1 GCA_913009765.1 uncultured candidate division Zixibacteria bacterium | reverse complement strand
TTAGAACTGTCTGATGTTCTGGATGAAATAGAAGAACTTTATAACAAGTGACAAAGAGGGAAATTAATCTGTGGGCAGAACTTCTGCAATAAAACTCATTCAGGACACTTTCCAGCATTCTTTTAATGAAGCCCGGTTTTATAAGTTTGTCAATAATCTTCTTAATCACATTGAACTTACACCGTCCACTGTCTATCGCGGCAACCTCATCCCTGATGCTTACAAGCCTTACATTCAAACCCTTGACCGTTTAGGTAAATATAAAGACCCTGAAGAGAAGAAGATAGATATTCTTATAGTGCATCTAAAAAAAGATACCTCTCTTGAACGTGCACGAACAATGCAGAGAAACTTTATTGCCTGGTATCTGAACGGAAGCAGAGGAGGAGTTTTGAAAGATGCCGCACTGGTTGCCTTTGTTTCACCGGAGCAGGATGACTGGCGTTTCTCCTTCATCAAGATGGAATACAGGCTTGATAAAACCCCCGAAGGGAAGATCAAGGCAAAAGAGGAGTTTACTCCTGCAAAGCGGTATTCGTTTTTAGTCGGCAAAAATGAAGACAGTCATACTGCAAAGATTTCGCTTATCCCCCTTTTGATCAATGATGACAATGATCCCTTATTAGCAGAGCTTGAAGACGCGTTCAGTATTGAGAAGGTAACAAAAGAGTTTTTCCTCAAATACCGTGAGCTTTTTCTGCGAACCAAGGAAGAACTGGACAGGGTTGTTAATAAAGATCTTAAAATCAAGGAGGATTTTGATGAGAAGGGCGTTGATACGGTCAACTTTGCCAAGAAACTTCTGGGACAGATTGTGTTTCTCTATTTCCTGCAGAAAAAAGGCTGGTTCGGCGTGGGGCGAGATGATGACTGGGGCACGGGTTCAAAACATTTCCTGCGGGAACTGTTTAAGGAAAATCATTCTGATTATGAGAATTTCTATAACGACATTCTGGAGCCGCTTTTTTATGAAGCCCTACGCATTGATCGAAGTCATGACGATGGTTATTACAGCCGGTTCGACTGCAAAATACCTTTCTTGAACGGCGGACTTTTCGACCCCATTGGTAATTACGACTGGGTGCATACCGATATCATTATTCCTGACAAGCTCTTTTCCAATACCAGGAAGACTAAAGAAGGCGATACCGGCGATGGTATTCTGGACATCTTCGACCGCTTCAATTTTACGGTAAAGGAAGACGAGCCCCTTGAAAAGGAAGTAGCCATTGATCCGGAACTGCTCGGTAAAGCATATGAGAAATTCAATGCCATCCGCCCGGATAATTATGATGAATTCAGGAAGGCATTAAAGAGCGGCAAGACCGGCGAGGAAAACAAATTCAACAAAAAATTCGGCGTCTATTATACTCCCCGTGAAATTGTCCATTACATGTGTCAACAGAGTTTGATCAATTATTTACATACCGAACTTGTAGGGGTGGAAAGCATTCCGCCCGTGAAAAAAGAAGATCTCGAAACCCTGATACATACCGGCGAGCAGGTCAGCGAAAACGAAATAGCAGCGCTGATAAAAGAACAAAACATAAAAGAAGGAAAACAGAAAACTTCCGGGTACAAATTACAACTATCCGAAAGCATACGCAGTAACGCCGCACTGATCGACGAGAAACTGGCGGACATCACAGTCTGTGACCCGGCAGTGGGTTCCGGCGCTTTCCCGGTAGGAATGATGAGTGAGATTGTCAGGGTAAGAAATGTGCTTTCAGTTTTTCTTAATGACAACAGTAGAACAGCTTATGAATTCAAACGCCGCTGTATTGAACATTCTCTTTACGGTGTGGATATTGACCCTGGTGCGGTGGAGATTGCCAAATTGCGGTTGTGGCTGTCGCTGGTGGTGGATGAGGATGATATTAAGAATATCAAGCCGTTGCCGAATCTGGATTATAAGATTGTGTGTGGGAACTCACTGCTTGGAGTCGAGAAGAACCTGTTTAATAATGAACTTTTCAACGAACTGGAAAGATTGAAACCGCTGTTTTTCAATGAAACCAACCCCACCAAAAAACAGGAATATAAAAAACAGATTGATAACTTAATCAGCCAGATTACCAGCGGGCACAAGGAATTTGATTTTGAGGTTTATTTTTCCGAGGTGTTTCACAACAAAGGCGGGTTTGATGTGGTGATTGCTAATCCGCCGTACATTAGTCACGATAAAATTCTTATAAATAAAAAGGTGCTTAAAACACAATTTCAGTCTTATGAGCCATTCGCTGATATTTATTGTTACTTCATAGAAACAGGAATCAAGTTACAAAACAAAAAGGGTCTTTTATGCTTTATTACATCGAATTCTTATTTGCGTGCTGAATATGGTTTTTCTCTTAGAAAATTACTAAGAAAAGAAAACGAACTTCTTGAAATAATAAATCTGGAAGAAGCTCAAGTATTTGAAGACGCCATAGTAAACGCAGCAATTCTTTTGTCATCAAAAGGTTTTGCAAATAGAGAGTGTTTTCTTTTTAATCAACTTTTTTTAAGCAATATTTCTCACTTCTCTGAATATATAACCGCTGAAGGATTCATGTATTCCCAAAAAATGTTTAATTCAAAGTCTTGGAGCCTGCTTGAGCCGGAAAAAATCTTAATTCAACGTAAATTGGAAAAGGGCAATAAAACACTTGAGCAACTTGGAGCAAAAATTAGACTTGGGTTAGCGACAGGTAGCAACAACGCATTCATAATAAACGAAAACAAGAAGAATGAATTCATTAAGCTAAATCCTAAAAACTCCAAAATCATCAAACCTATTTTGCGTGGTCGAGATATTTTTCGATACCACTACGATTTTCAAAATTTATACATCTTACTAACAAAGAATGGCGTAAATGTAAAAAAAGATTATCCCGATATTTACAATTATCTTGATAGCTTTGGGGAATCATTCAAAAAACGTGGAGCGCAAGGTCAACATTGGACTAACTTAAGAGCCGTTGCTTTTTTTGACGATTTCAAAAAAGAAAATATCGTTTGGATAGAATTAACTGATGTTGGACGATTTGCTCTTTGCATAGAAGACATTTACCTATTAAATTCAGCCTATTTTTTAATTCCTCCACAAGACATTAATAATAAGTACCTTCTTGGAGTATTAAATTCAAAATTGATTTATTTCTATTTGGGTATTATTGCTGAAACGAGCGGTATGGGAGTAAGTCGTTGGATAAATAACTATGTGAAAGAATTTCCTATTGTTCAAGTCACGGATGATAAACAAGCACCTATCATCAAACTGGTAGACACCATACTGGCTGCGAAGAACTCCAATCCGCAGGCGGATACAGCAGCGCTTGAACAGAAGATCGACCAGCTCGTTTACAAACTCTACGACCTCACTTCTGAAGAAATAGCAATTATAGAGGGTGGAAAGAAGTAAACTCACAAAAAGGATTAATATGTTTTTATCAGAACTAAATTCTGGAAACACCATACTTAACTATATAAATAATTGTCACCGCAGACGAATCAAGTATCATGTCCCCAGAATTCTGCTTGAAAATAAGGGGTTGTGAGGTTATGATATTTTAATCTTTTTAAATCATAGGGGATGTAAAAGTCATGGTTAAAGATATTATTCCACAGACTCCAATTAAAGAAACAACGCGGGCAAAAACAGTTCTCCGTCACGCCAAAGCTTCTGTAAAACATTTTTGCGAAGCATTCGATACTGTGCGTAAGAATCGCAAAGCATCCGGCCCACCAACTGCGGGAGAACAAGACTTAATAAGAGCCGCTCTGGTATTCTCTGCAGCAGGCTTAGACTCAGTTGCAAAAGAACTTATTAGGGAGTCCATAAGTACATTGGCAGAAAAAGACTCGGCAGTTCAAGCCGGGCTTGAAAAGTTTGCACTTCGTCAATTGCGCGAGGAACCTGATGGAATTTCTCGAAATGAAGGATCTAAGTTTCTGGCAAAAATTTTAGCTTCTACTTCCCCTTATAACAGATTGATTGAAAGCTACATTATATATCTCACCGGTAGTAGTCTGCAGTCAGTTGATGAGCTATTTAAAACGGCAAATGCTCTGTGTATAGATAATAGCTTTATTGGAAAAAGAAAAGACAAACTGAGAGAAGCATTTGAAATAAGAAATAAGATAATTCATGAGTTAGATGTCAGGTTTGATGTCGAGTCGGGACAAAAAAAGCGCAATTCGAGACAAAAAGCAGATTTAGAAGAACGGGCTCAACTATTCATGGAAATTGCTAATCAATTTATTGACGCTGTGGGTAAAAAAATTGAGGGTTACGCCTGACAAGCCGAGTGATAGATAGTATGACCTTTTTAGATGTACTCAATTTTGGATACACATATACAGAGCCCAGTTCACAGGTTAGGGCGTTTGTTGGTAAAATGAGGTAAGCTAGAAAAAGTGGACACCAAAATTAAGTAAAATAACTTAATGGAGGTGAGAGAATGAAAAAGATCCCATACGGGAAGTACACGAAGGAATTCAGGTTGGAAACAGTAAAGCTGGTA
>CAJVYT010000362.1 GCA_913009765.1 uncultured candidate division Zixibacteria bacterium | reverse complement strand
TATTTTGCTCCTCGGCCCCTGGTTCTGGGTGAAGGGGCCTGCGGGCAAAATACTATGTTAAAAAAGAAGGGAAAAAATTATGGACGTAAGCATAAATAGTACTTGAAAGGCTCCGGTTCATAGGATTTACACAGATTTTTAACGAGATGCGAGATACGAACGACGAGCGACGAAAATGCCGCAGGGGCTGATTTATACGAGATACGACTAATTAGGCATGGATTAACGCTGATTTTAATTCTTGATTTATTCGGTTTTCGGGCTACAATAAAATATAAGGACGGCCATCTTGGCGATGGATCGTCGGGGTGGGCTTTTATGAGAATTCTTTTTGGTGAAACATGCTATTCTTGATATTGGATTATTGAAAAAAGTGACTCAAATTATCAGGAGAAAGACTAATGGTAAGCCCTAATAAAATACTTATGGATATGGCAATTCAGTTTCGAGAGTACGAGGCACGTTTTGATATTATTCGGTTGATTGATTTAGCTATTGTTGATGATTCTTCATCTTTTGAGGAGGTTTCACACGAAGTTATTCATGCTGTAAAGCAACTCCTTTGTGTGGAGAAGTGCACAATATGTATACAAACAAATGATAAATTGAAATACATTTTCCAAAATGATGTAAATAATACTTGGCCCAAACTGAAAGCTGATCAACTTCAAAAGCTCCGTTCTGAAGAATTTGTTTTTATTGGCAGTATTCCCAACCAGACTGAAAAGAATACACTTTTTATGCCATGTAAATCTAGTAACGATATACATCTTGCTTTTGTCCTTCAGGATAATATGCCCGTTGCAGAGGCATCCCGTCTTTGCGAAAAAGAAACGGTAGAATTTATTAAAGACGTCTCTACGCAACTGGGTATTCTTTTTCAAAACAAGGTGACAAAACTAATAGACGCGGTGAAAGACAAGTTGATTAATGCCTTTTTCGAAAACGAGCTAAAGCCACGTCGTTCCTGGGAACTCATAGTAGAACATGCCGCATCTTTTTTGCCTGACTGTATAGCGTTTGCAATTGAGCCTGTGCCGCAGGTTCAGATTCTAACATGCAGCACTAAGGATCGTTATATGAGCCTGCGAGCGACACAGGGGAAATATTACCCCAGCCGTAATGAAGGAGAAAGGAAAGCTGTCGGCGATGTGATCCCTCTGAGAGTGGATGAAACTGTATGTGGACTCTTGGTCGAACGGAATGAAGATGTGCTTTATGTGAACCCAAAGAAAGATAATTCCGATCGTTATAAGGCCTATATGTTCGGCGATAGTATCCCTGAAAGCGAGTTAGTTATAGCAATCCGCCACGAGGATGAACTCATTGCACTGATAAATTTAGAACATGAGGCCCCAGGAATTTTTCAACCGTATCACATTTCCCTCTTGCAAGAGGCTGCTAAGTTTTTGAGTCCGTTTGTTAACGCTTTGCTATCAAGAGAAGCGAGACTCTATGATAAAGAGATCGGGCTTCTGTATGTTATGACGAACTTACTTCACCGAATGAGATCGCTTTACAGGCACAAGATTAGGAATTTACTGATTGAAGCTAATGCGCTGACTACCAATCTGAAAAAGGACCTCAATCACGTTAAAGGTAAAACGTCCGAACGAGTTACGCAACTGGCAAAAACTTTTTTAGAGATTCGAGAAAGTTCAGAATCTTTTCTCGTAGATATGCCAGAATACGTTAATTTTAGCAAAGTAGATATTAGTAGAGAAATTAAAGAAGCAGTTGCGGAGTTTGAGCCGGACAAACAAAGGAATAATGAGAATGTGGAGTTTCAAATCATTCAGTCAGATAAAAATCTGCACGTTTATGCAACGAGGATGTTGCGTGAGCATATTTACAACATCGTCAAAAATAGCATGGATGCTATCAGGAATAGGAGGCAATCGAATAAGACTGAGGGGGGGGAAATAACCATCACCATTTCAAAGTTCAAACTACAGGACGCACGCAAAAAAGAAACGTCGCCTGCGAGAGTGAGTATAGAAATCAAGGATAATGGTGGGGGTGTCTCAGAAGAAACTTATCCTAATATTATGCAATTTGGCTTTACGACAAAACGAAAGTTGGGGGGGTCGGGATTTGGTCTGGCAGCTGCTCAGGAATATATGCAATTTGTGGGTGGTGGTTTGGAACTCAAGAACCATCTTGGTGAAGGTCTCACAGTAATTCTCTACTTGCAGGAATACGTACCTGATTACCATGAAAGATTAATTAAATTGAATACTTGGAAGGAGATAAATAATGTCACGTAAAACAGCCATACTAGTGGTCGAAGACCGCCCTGTCTTTCTCAAAGAGGTATATAAGGAAGCGCTATCATCACTTGATGTTGACGATGAGTACGCAACCAACAAAGATGAGGCTCTTGAGAAAGTCAGGTGCAGGACCTATGATATTGCATTTATAGACATAATGCTGACTGATGACACCGATGACAGGGGTGGCGTCGAGGTAGTGAAATATATTGACAAGCTAAACGAAGGCACCTCTATGATCGTTGTTTCCGGGACAGACGATGTCAGAGTTCCGATTGATACCTATAACGCTGGCATTGTCGATTTCATACTAAAAACGAAAACCTTCGGCGAGAAAGACGTCTTGGAAAAGCTTGAAAAAGTTTTGAAGTACAAGAGACATAGAAATTACTTTGGCAAGTTCGGCACGTTAAATGCGTACCTTGCCACACCAGAGATGGTCTACTCTTGGGAAATGGCCATAATGACCCATTTGGAGGCCAGCTATGACATTCTAAACAATGCTCTGTTCGAGGTTTTGGAGCGGATGCTGCCCATTATGCGCAAGAAGGGGGGGTGGTCATTCACGATGGATACCGAGCCACGTGGCATAAGCGGTAGTTTCTGGAGCAAAGGGCTGGGCAAACCAATCTGGATTTCGATTGCATCTAAGGATAATGAACTGACCCCACCTCCTCAGGAAGCAATTCTGGAGGAGATATACAAAGGCCGAAAGGGCAAGTTGTTGGTAGGAGTTTGGACCATGGCAGGTATCCAACGTGACGACTACTACGATTCAATCTGGGAAGAGATTAAGCGATGATAATCGGAAGCAAGAAGCCATCAATTGCGATAAAGGTATGTGAAGCATGACTGGAGATATGACTTCATGGGCCTAAAGACGTTGGATGGCTACATCAGCAAGGAAGTCCTTAAGAGTTGCATTCATTACCGGTTCATCAAGAAGGAATGCGTCGTGCCCTTTGTCTGATTTGATTTCAGTAAAGAAAATGGGGGCTCCGACTTTTTTTAGAGCATTTACGATAACCAGACTCTCATGTGTTGGAAAAAGCCAGTCCGATGAGAAACTGATGAGACAGAACCGTGTTTTAGTTTTTTCAAATGCATTTGGCAGATATCCCCCATGTTCCATTGCCAGATCAAAGTAGTCCATAGCTCGTGTAATGTAAAGATATGAATTAGCGTCAAATCGGTCGATGAAGGTTTTCCCCTGGTGATTCAGATAACTCTCAATTTGGAACTCATTATCGAAAGCATACGCAAGGTCAGGTTTTTCTTGGAGCCTCCTCCCAAACTTTTGTTGAAGAAAGTTGTCCGAATGGTATGTTATATGGGCAATTTGCCTTGCCAGGGCAAGGCCTCGGCTCGGAAACACATCTTGTTCTAAATATTCGCCATTGAGCCAATCAGGGTCAGACATGATAGCCAGACGTGAGACAGTATTCAGCGCAATGTTCTGGGCGGAGAGCCGCGCGGCTGTAGCTATCGCTATGGCCGAAAAAACTCGTTCAGGAAAAGTACTTGTCCATTCCAAAACCTGCATACCGCCCATAGAGCCACCAATAACGCATAGCAATTGCTCGATACCTAAGTGATCCATCAGGAGGGTTTGTACTCGAACAATATCCCGAATAGTGATTATGGGAAAGGTTATACCCCAAGGCTTACCTGTTCTTGGGTTGATATCCCCAGGCCCAGTTGTGCCCATGCATCCTCCAAGAATATTTGAGCAGACAACGAAGTAACGATCTGTGTCGATAAGAAGGCCTGGGCCGACTAGGTGACTCCACCAACCTGGTTTTCCTGTGATTGGATGTGGTTCTGCTACAAACTGGTCACCTGTAAGTGCATGACAGATCAAGATAGCATTAGACTTGTCTTTGTTAGGATGCCCGTAAGTCGTGTAGCACACCGAGAATCGCTCTAGTTTCTTGCCCGAATCAAGAAAAAGAGGACTGAGCCCATCAAAGTAAGCGGCCCGTCCCTGAAATCCATATCCGTTTTCATTCCTTATGGGTGGAACTTTTCGTGAACTCTTCATACGTTTCACTCCAGCTTTTTTATTCCCGATTAATCAGGAGATCGGAAGAGCGTCGTGTAGGGAAAGAGTGTAGATCTCGGTGGTCGCCGTATCATTAAAAAAAAAAAAAACACACCCACACCACCCCACACCCCCCCCCCCACCCCACCCCCCCCACACCCCCCCCCCCACCCCCCACCCACCGATCACTCCCTACCTCCTAGCCCCTCCCTCCTACTCTCTCCTTCCCAC
>CAJVYT010000361.1 GCA_913009765.1 uncultured candidate division Zixibacteria bacterium | reverse complement strand
TACACGTGGTAGGTGACACTGAGACGGAGTCTCTATGTCTTGTTTGTTTTTTTTTTTTAATGATACGGCGACCACCGAGATCTACACTCTTTCCCTACACGACGCTCTTCCGATCTCGGATAAAATCAGCATCAAACATATTTTTTCATTCTTTCTATATTTTGTTCTATCATACGAAATCATATAGCTTATACAAGTTTTATTTCATAGAACGCAAATTATTTTTGTGAAACAGCTTGAGAGTTTTTATCATAAAACCGCCAAAGATGTTCTTTACCGTTAGCAATTCCAATTCTTGCTGACTGTACGATTTCTACTTTATTGTTGTTACGTGATTCCACATATAATGTTTCTTTTGTCAAATCAAGTCCGTTTTGTTCTTTTGTTAATCCAAATGCTTTACAGAACAATCCGGGACCGGAAAGAATTCGAGCCTCACTTTTTTTTGGATTATTATTCTTTATTATATCAAACCCATCAACAATTTCAGCAGCACGAAGTAAAATTGCTGCCGGAAACTCCTTTTTTTCAGTGACAAAATTCAAACAATTATACATGCCGTAAATTAAATATACATACGAAAAACCTGCCTGACCAAACATAATTTCATTCCGTTTTGTCATCCCTTTAGCTGCATGACAAGCGGGATCTCCCTCACCGATATACGCCTCAACTTCGACAATACGAGCAGAAATTTTTCCTGCCGGAGAATTATAGACAACATATTTCCCCAATATATCTTGGGCAACATCTAAAGTATCTCGATTATAAAATGAACGTGATAATTTTTTTAGCAATTACAAAAACCACCTGTGACAGCGTTATTCTTCGGTACCGGTTATTCTGTCGGGTACAAAAGCTGCTGCAATTTCAAAATCAAAACCAATGTCTTGAGGACGGTGAGCATCAGAGCCTAAATATTGAATATGAACACCTGATTTTTTCGCTTGATTGATGATTTTTACATTTGGATAATATTGGTTTACACCGTGCCTGTAGCCGGCGGTGTTTATCTCAAGAGTAGTTTCAGATGCTTTCAGAGAATTAAAAAGCTCTTCTACATACGGTTCATAAACTTTGTCTAAATTATCTTTATAATAACTCTTTGCGTATTTTATATAATATTCCAAATGAGCTATTGTATCAAACAGTTTAGAATCAGAAGCTGTTACTACTGATTTAAAATATTTCTCTATCATCTGCTTGAGAGAAAATCTCTCAAAACATTTCTCATAGGTACTTCTGCAGCAAAAACAGATATTTTCAATTTCGTGAATCCCACAGAGGAAATAGTCAAAATCAAAAGCATTTTTAACCTTTTGGGCAGTTTCCTGACAATTATCAAACCATCCAAACTCAAGCCCTAATTTTACAGAAAGACCTTTTGGATAAAATTTCTCAGCCGCTTTATGGACATCTTCAACATAAGGTTTTAGATTTTCAATTGATATTTTTTTATGTTCACCCTTAATAGCAATCAAATTGCCCTGATAATTGCCGACCTGATTACAATCATAATGGGTCGTAAAACAAATTTCTGCAAGATTTCTTGCTAAGGCTGCTTGGCAATACTCATCAATTGTTCCGACCGCATCAATAGAATAATCGCAATGCACATGATAATCCATGACACCCTCAAAATGGATGGGTTCTAATTCAAATGCATCAGACATAATCTCCCCCTTGCAAAAATGGGTTGTTGACTCTTTCGCCGCCTATTGTTGTCATAGGTCCATGTCCGGGGATACACGTTATAGAGTCCGGCAAAGTCATTAATTTTGTTTTTATTGAATGTATTAACTGTTCATGTGAGCAGCCGGGGAAATCGGTTCTTCCGATTGACCCGTAAAAAAGAGTATCTCCGCAAAACAGCATATTTTCAGTTTCATCCAAAAAGCAAAGTCCGCCGGGAGAATGCCCCGGAGTATGCAAAACTCTCAAATTGACAGGACCGAGAGAAATCAAATCTTCATCAGAAAGCCAAAAATCAGCAGGCGGAGATGTTATTTCAAGTCCTAAAAACGCAGACATATTTGCTGTGGGATTTGCAAGTAACTCTTTCTCATCTTTTGACGCATATAGAGGAATCTGGAACTCTTCTATAACCTCCCGAACAGCACCAATATGGTCAGAATGTCCGTGAGTCAGCAGAACCGCTTGTGGCTTAAAACCGATATTTTTGACTTGGTCAATAATCAATCCGGCATCAGCTCCCGGGTCAATAATGACTCCTTTCATACCGGTTTCATCATAGTAAAGGGAACAATTTACTTCATAAGCTCCAACGACAAGTATTTGATTTTTCATAGTTTCAATGATACGGACTTACAAATTTTTGTCAATCTTAAGATTGATAAAAATTCATCTTGATTTTTGTGAAATTTATCACATATATTGGCTGTTAATCAATTGACCTGTGTGGTTTTAATACATATATTTGCTTTCTTAAAAATGAAAGTTTTAGTGATGACTATAAGTGAATTAAAAAACAGACTACCGGATTATAAAGAAAAGCTCGACAAACTTGCGAGGTATCTTTGACTTGCCAAGCCGTGTCGAAAAAATTGCTGAACTTGAAAAAGTTTCTACAGAAGAATCCTTTTGGAATGACAACCAAAAAGCTCAAGGGATTCTCAAAGAAATATCAATACACAAAAAATGGGTAGAAACACATAAAAAGTTAAGCTCTGACCTCTCCACTATCAAAGAACTAATAGAATTGACTGACGGCTCTGATGACTCCGAGGAAAGTGCTGAATTGATTGAATCTTTTACACATTTGGAAAAAGAGATTGATGAGTATGAATTCAAATCACTTCTCTCCGGTCCTGATGATTATCGTGATGCATTGATAACTTTTCATCCGGGAGCCGGAGGCACAGAATCGCAGGATTGGGCTGATATGCTTTTTCGTATGTACAGCAGATGGGTCGAACGCAGAGAATTTATATCTGAGCTAATAGATTACCAGCCTGGAGACGAAGCGGGATTAAAATCTGCCGCTCTCAAAGTTAAAGGTGATTTTGCATACGGACATTTAAAAGCGGAATCAGGGGTGCATCGTCTTGTTCGCATCTCCCCTTTTGATTCAAATGCAAAACGGCATACATCATTTGCATCAATTCATGTTTTTCCTGTAGTTGAAGATAATATTGAGATTGAAATCAAAGATGAGGATATCCGTATCGACACCTTTCGTGCATCTGGTGCCGGCGGACAGCATGTAAATAAAACAGATTCTGCAATTCGTATAACGCATATTCCGACAAATATTGTTGTCTCATGTCAATCGCAGAGATCTCAGCATAAAAATAAAGATGCGGCAATGTCGGTATTAAAATCCAGATTGTACCAGTTAAAAAAAGAAGAAGATGCCAAGAAAATGGATAAATTTGAGAAGTCCAAAAAGAAAATTGAATGGGGTTCTCAAATTCGTTCGTATGTATTCCATCCATACAATATGGTAAAAGACCATAGGACATTAGCTCAAACGTCAAATACACAAGCTGTCATGGATGGTGATATAGATCAGTTTATAGAAGCATATTTAAGTGATCCTGAATTGCAAGAACACACAGTAAAGTAAATTATATACTATTGGAGTTACAAATGAATATATTAACAACTATCAAAGATAGAGCAAAAAATGTAAAACGAAGAGTGGTGCTTCCAGAAGGTACCGAACCTCGTATGATTCAGGCAGCGAAGAAAATTTTGTTTGAAGAGATTGCTCAAGTCACTCTCATTGGAGACACCAAAGAGATTGAAACACTTGCTAAAGAGTATGGATTAAATCTTGCGAAAGTTGAGGTTATCAATCCTACTCACTCCCTTGACTACAATGCTTTCGTAGAAGATTTCAAAGAACTGCGAAAACATAAAAACATCACTGATGAAGAAGCAAAAGCAGCAATCGCCCAGCCTCTATTTTTTGGAGCAATGTTGGTCAGGCATGATAAAGCGGACGCATCTGTTGCAGGAGCTTTAAATACTACCGGTAATGTTATGAGAGCTGCTATTTCGGTTATAGGTTTAAAAGAAGGAATAAATACTGTATCAAGTTGTTTTATGATGACTCTTCCAAAATATCGAGATGAACATGATAAAGTTTTTCTCTATGCCGATGGTGCTGTCATGCCGAACCCTACCTCTGAACAATTGGTTTCTATTGCCGCATCAACTGCTGAAACAATGAAAAATCTGTTAGGTATTGAACCGAAAATTGCCTTCTTATCATTTTCAACCAAAGGGTCGGCATCTCATCCTGATGTTGACAAGGTTATCAAAGCGGTTGAAATGTTTAAAAAGGAATACCCTGACATTATCGCAGATGGTGAATTTCAACTTGATGCCGCCATTGTACCGGAGGTCGCAAAATCAAAAGCACCGGGTTCAACACTTGCCGGTGATGCCAATATATTAATTTTCCCTGATTTGGATGCCGGAAATATCGGTTATAAATTAACCCAAAGACTTGCCAATGCAACCGCTACCGGACCGATTATTCAGGGACTTGCAAAACCTGCCAACGATTTATCCCGAGGATGCTCGGTTAATGATATTGTAGA
>CAJVYT010000360.1 GCA_913009765.1 uncultured candidate division Zixibacteria bacterium | reverse complement strand
CACCGCCGGATAAATCTCTTTAAAAAATATTTCTGGTGCCTTTTTATTTCGGTTTTGGTTTGTCCATCTTGATTCTATCCTAATCAGCCACAATTCAGCCCATTTGTAACCGTAGCGATAGATGTCTCTACCTCGCAGAATCGGTTTTATAATCTCTGTAGATTTTGTGTCTTCTGCACATAGTTGCTTTTTTGTCTGCGTATTAATGATAAACGCTTCATTGAAACCTGTGATAATTCCCCTATAAATTTTCACATCCCAATTTTTCAGAGGTATGCCCTTTTGTTCTATCTTCTTTTTAAGAATAAGGATTGTTTCATCTCCAAAAGTAAAACAATTACTATCAAAATCTGACTGTTTCATTTCTAATTTATGTGAATTGAAATAGTTAGAAATATCTGTTGATGGAGTAAAATCCGGTTGAATATTTAGAATATTTACGATATTTCCTGGTGGTTTTCCTGTCTGCGTGTCCCGCACAGGCAGGGTTTTCTGAAAAAGCAGAATATTAGTATCCACAGTAGCGTCAAAAACTTGATAGCCAGTAAAATCAATAATCTGCTTTAAGGTGGTTTTTTCCTTAAAGAACCTGCGTAGTTTTTCCCCATATTTTGCCCTCATCCACTTATTACTGGATATAAAGCAGGAAAAACCGTTTGGTTTAAGAATATGATAACTTCTTTCGTAAAAGTAAGTATATAGGTCTGATGTTGAATTATAGACTTCGTACTCCTGTTTTTGTAATGCCTGTTTTTGGTCTTTTATTTTTGGGCGGGATACTTATCTCGCTGTTGACTGTCTATCTTATAAATAAAAGGATTCGGGAACCACTTGCTCGAATTATGAAAGGGCTGGAAAAAACAACAGAGGGTGATCTTTATTATATGGTAGAGACTGATAAAGATTTTGAAATGAACAAATTAACAGACTCATTTAATAGAATGAGCAGAACTCTCTGGGATAATGATCAAAAACTTAAAAAATATAACCAAAATCTTATCAATGCCAACAGCAACCTGATAAATTCCAGAGAGTTTTTACGGAAAATTTTAGACAACTCAACCAGTTCCATTATAACAACAAATCTTAATGGTGTCATTGAAGTATTTAATGAAACAGCAGAAGAATATTTTGAGCTTACTTCAGAGCAGGCGATAGGCACAGATATTAAATATCTTTTCACAAATGATAGTGACTTGAATCTTTTAGATTGTAAATCAAGAGAAGAGATTGAAGTGGTGTGTAAAAAAAGTGACGGTACTGTGTTTCCTGCCTTTCTTTTGTCAGCTCCAATTTTTGATAGTGAAAATAATATAACCTCATTGTTATATGTCATTCGAGATATAACAGAATCAAAGACTATTCACAATATGATGATTCAGATGGACAGGTATTATGCTAAAGGAGAGATGGCGGGGGATATTGCTCATGAAATAAATAACTTCTTGGCTATTCTTTCCGGTAATATAGAACTTATGCCACTTCTGCTAAAAAAGAATGATCCCGAAAAAATTAAAAGTAAACTGGAGTTAATGAAAAAACAAGTTGACCGTATTGTCAATTTTACCGATGGACTGCTTGAAGCAAACGATGGTGATGAATCCTTTGTACAAGTTGATATGAATCAGCTTCTTGAGGCAGTCAAAGCATTTTTACAGCCTCAAAATTTGTTTGACTATATCAATATTGATATAAAACATGCTGATAATATTCCTTTAGTACATACAAATATAGGGCAAATACGTCAGTTGTTTGTTAATCTTATTTATAACGCCGGTGAAGCGTTAAGCTCGCTTGAAGGGGAGAAGGTTTTACAAATTAGTTCAGAGTTGACCGGTACTGCCGAAAACCAAACGATATCAATTATCGTCCAAGATAATGGACCGGGTGTAGTAGATGAAAACATAGACTACCTTTTTAAGAAGAGATTTACGACCAAACCTCATGGGCATGGTATTTCACTTGTGGCATGTCAAAAAATTGTAGATACTCATTCAGGTTCTATTTCATATACATATAAAAATGGAGCAATGTTTACTGTTGTGCTGCCTATACGACAGATAGTAGGAGAACAAGATAGCTCATATCTTAATGATTCTCACGTTTTATATTCATAACTTTTAGTTGCGAAATCTTTGTCCTTACACTTATTTTCCTTTATGAAAAAAAAATCTCAGGATTTATTATCAGTTTTTAAAACAACGTTAGTTTTTCTGATACCGCTGGTTATAGCTGTTTTCTTGTTAGCATATTTTTCTATTAAAGAGAGCAGGTCTGACAGTTTGAAATTGTTAGTGATTCAAGGTGAGGCATTTATTGAATCTTTAAGCTCTGCAACACAAAATGCAATCGCTTCCGAAGAATTCTATAATCGTCTGGTACATAAAAGATTTAATGAAATTACAGTTGAATTAGATCAGCGGGAACTTGATAAAATTACAGACGACGATCTTTATAGACTTGCTCTTTTACACAATCTTTATTCAGTTCATCTGTTTAATACTGATTCTCAAATTGTCGCAAGTTCTTTTGCAAGAGGGTCGCAGCTTCAATTGCCTGATTTTGTTATCAAGGAAGTCAAATATCTGTTGTCAAACCATGAAGAAAATTATCTTCTGCTTTTAGATGATGATAATCCTTCCGGTGAGATTCTGCACTACTATTTAAAGTTGTCAAACCGAATGGATAGAGTAACTGTTTTAGTCGCCGATGCCCGTTATTTTACCGAAGCACTCAAAAAAACTCAAATAGGCTATCTTGCCAGACAGATGGCATCAGATAATTCAATTGAATATATTATTTATCAGGCAAAAGACGGCATTATCTTTTCATCGTTAAATATTGACGGTTTATTGTCTATTGAGTCTGATCCATTTTTATCTTCTGCTTTGGAAGCTGATACTATAATGCATCGAATTTATTCTATGAACGGCTCAGAGCTGCTTGAAATTGTCCGTCCATTTTCCACATCTGATTATCCGTTCGGGCTTCTTCGTATTGGTTTGTCTTTGGATGATTATCGTAGTATTTCAAAACGGTATGACTGGCAGATGATAATTTTTTCCGCAGGTCTGCTTTTATTACTTATAGTCAGCATTGTATCTATCAGCAGTAGAAAAAAGAGAAAAGAAATTTCAGCTCAATATAATCAGTTCAAATCTTTCTCAGATAAAATTTTTGATGAGATGAAAACAGGGGTTGCTGCTGTTGATAAAAATGGTAAGATCACTGTAGTCAACAGAGCCTTTGAAACGATTTTGCAAGTACAGAGTTTAAAAGAAAAAAAATGGGATGAGACAGTTGCTAACCTAATACCATCGCTGCCGAAATTACAAAACAACCGAACAAAAATTGTTGAAAAAGAGATTATATTTTCTCATAACAATATTGAGAAAGTGCTTTTGGTTGTTCTGTCATATATTGAATCAAGCAAAGATGTTTATGAAGGTTTTGTTGTAGTTCTCAATGATATTACGACTTTAAGAGAATTAGAACAGAAATCAGCCCGCAAGGAGCGGCTTTCTGAGATGGGCGATTTGGCGGCAGGCGTGGCACATGAGATTCGCAACCCGCTGAATACTATTTCTATAGCCTCACAACGTTTAGCGGGTGAATTTATTCCTGTTGAAAATAAAGAGGAGTATCTTTCATTTACGAAACAAATTAAAGATGAGACCAAACGACTGAATGATATTATTACAAGGTTCCTCGAATTAGCACGCAGTGATAAAAAACAAAAAATAAAAATCAACTTAACAGAAATTGTGAACGAGTTTGTTCAATTTGTATCAGTTGAAGCCAAAAGTTTGGATATCCAACTCAATGTAAATTTAGAGGAGGATTGTTATGTTGTTGGAAATAAGGATAAGTTAAAACAGCTTTTGGTAAATTTTTATAATAACTCTAAGGAAGCATTAGAGGGGAAAAAAGGAGAGATCAAAATATCTGTTTTAACACGGGAGAATAAAACTCAGCTTCTTTTTGAAGACAGTGGCTCAGGAATTAAAGAAGAAATACGTGAGAAAGTTTTTACTCCATATTATACTACAAAAGAAGCGGGAACAGGTTTAGGACTGCCGACAATTCATCGGATAGTTACAGATATGGGGGGAGAAATAAAGGTCGAGACGAGTGATCTAGGTGGGGCTATGTTTGTGTTGAAGTTTATAAACGACTGATAATAAATATGAAAAAAGATTATTTACAAAAACAAATAACTGAAGAATTAAGAATAATTAAAGATCTAAAAAAATCTCATATAGAAGTATTGGAAAATATCTTCTTCGCAGATAATAAATCAGTATATCCACTTGATCTTTTAATCTCTGCGGTTTCGCAGAGATCCATATCATTAATAGATGGCTTCTCATCGTTGGTAAAGCAAGGAAATGCACTCTGTTCAATCCCAATGTTAAGGTTGCAAGTAGATTCAATATTAAGAGTATATGCATGTTTTTTGGTAAAAGATTCTCATGACATTGCTATGGGAGTTTTACGTGATAAGCCACTTAACACAATCAAATCGCAAGATGTGTATAAACTTACAGATAAATTTATACGAAAACAAGCT
>CAJVYT010000359.1 GCA_913009765.1 uncultured candidate division Zixibacteria bacterium | reverse complement strand
TTGTTTTTTTTTAAGGATACGGCGACCACCGAGATCTACACTCTTTCCCTACACGACGCTCTTCCGATCTTAAGTCTCTTGGTGTGTTGCAGGAAGATGGCGTATATGCATATTTCCTTTTTCTCTCGTCTCTTAAAAATAATTATCCCGAAGATGCAAAAAAGGAAGCGTTCGAACTTCTTAAACACAATGATATCTTAAAAGACATGGTAGTACCTGGAGATGACATTCTGAAAGCCCTCAGGGAAAGTTTCGACAATAGATTAGACGAACTTCTTTTCGCCAAAGAACTCCTTGAGCGCACTCTTGTTTATGCCCGCTATCATGCAAAGGCTTTAGGAAATAGTACAGACAGTGGAGGGGTATAATGGGCTGGAAATCGTACAGGCTTGTTTACCAGGCTAAAAGCCCCATCCATATCGGCTGGCATACTCTCGGCTATATCAAACTCACCCGTTATTACATAACCGGTAAAGCTATGTGGGGGGCTGCTACTGCTAACCTGACAAGAATCTATGGCAAAGAAAACGAGCCCGGGGAATACAAGATGTTTGGTAAATTATTAAAAACCAAAGTCCTGCTCAGTTACTTTTACCCCGCCGTTGATCCTGATATCCCTTTATTACCTGAGTTTACCAACAACGGACTGGAATACGGAAAGTACACTAAATCCAAATTCAAGTTTGAAAGCCGTTTCATTAAATCCTACGGCCAGACCGCTGTCCTCCCTGATAGCAACACGGCAGAGGATGAATCTTTGCACGAATCAGAGTTTATTGCTCCTTGTGTCGGAGAGGAGCAAAGTCCTGTTTATTTTGTGGGGTATATCTTTATTAAGGATGGCGCCAGGACTGAGGCCAATCAGCTTGTTGGTTGGGACAGCGGGAATATTCAACTTAAGGGCGCACTTTCTGAAATTTTTATTGGTGGGGACAGAAAATACGGATGGGGGAGGCTGCTGCTGGATGACCGCAAAGTTAAAGTGGTTAGGGATAAGTTTTTTGATTATCTACTGGAGCTTGACACCGACAGACCTGAGATTACTGTACCATCAAAAAAACCGATTCCTGCTCATGTGGCGATTATTAACAATTTAAAGTTCAAAGGCGACATCGAACCTGTAGTCAGCAGGGAGTTTGCCGCAGAAAACAAAATGGGATTTGGACGCAAGCTTGTACATTCGGGTGTCTTCTGGGTGCCTGGTACAATAATATTATTTGAATACAAACCAAAGCCACTCAGCCTTTGTGAATACGGAATAATGGAGTCAACAGCATGCAAACACTGAGGATGTTGTTCAAGGAATTTGGCCTTGGGATTCTTATTGAAGTTATCATTCTTCTCGGAAGCCGATTCACGAATAATCTGCCGGCAATGTCCAGTTTCCCCCCATTGTGGTCTTCATTTCAATAGTTGCGCTCCCAGCTTATTTTGTGTATCTGGTGTTTTTTAAATACAAACGTCTTATTAAAGTAATTCGTGCCGGTGTGAGTGGTTATTACTTCAGCTTTCCATTATCAGAGAATGAAGTTGTATGGAGAGATGTAAAAAATGAGTTCAGGTACCTCGGAATTAGCAGTAATTCATTTATTGAGCCGTTCAGGGAATGGGTGAAAAGTAACAATCCTGAAGTAAAATACTATTTCCTGTTGATGAGTCCTGACGCGAAGGCATTAACAATTCAAATCGCCTATGAGCGGGGTATTAAGCTCGAAAAAGATATATCAACATTTGCCCCGGATATATTGAATGAATTAAAAGCCGAGGTTGAAGCTGCAAAAGAGCGAATAACGTCTGCAGTAAATACGCTCAAAACTATGCCGATATATAAAAAAGGACAGTTGGAAATTTGCTTTTATGATGAATTTGTACCATGGTGGATGTATATTTTTGACGGTAAAAAAATTTACCTTGGAATATTGCCGAAAGGAGAAAGAGGTTTGAAGTCTCCGGTTATCATCATGAATAAAAATGACAGGTTTCTTTCACCTTTTGATGCTTTTAAGAATACTTTTGACAGAATGTGGAAGAATGCTGTTGAGGTGAAATAATGCTGAATTTCCCATCCCTCATCTCCGCCTTCCAGCGTGTAAAAGACAACCACGGCTGTGCCGGAGTAGATGGTGTAACAATTGAGAAATTTGAAAGCGATTTAAATCGAAATCTTCTGATGCTTGCCGATGAAGTTAAGAATAAAACGTACTTCCCGCTTCCATTATTAAAATTTCTTGTTGATAAAGGTAAAGGAGACGGAGAATCGAGGGCGCTCTGTGTACCTGCGGTAAGAGACAGGGTGCTTCAGGCCGCAGTCCTTGATATGATTGGGCCGATCCTGGAGAAAGAATTTGAAGAGTGCAGTTTTGCTTACAGGAAGGGACGATCTGTGAGGCAGGCGATTTATCAGATAAAGAAATATTATGAAGCAGGCTACAGATGGGTAGTTGATGCCGATATTGATGCTTTTTTTGACAGCGTTGACCATGAGTTATTGCTTGCAAAGATAAAAAGATTTATCGAAGATGAGGGTATTTTAAGGCTTCTTGACATGTGGATAAAGGCGGAAGTCTGGGATGGTGAATCTGTAAAAGTGATTGATAAAGGAATTCCTCAAGGTTCTTCAATTTCTCCTGTTCTTGCCAATCTCTTTCTTGACGAATTGGATGAGGCCATGCTGAAGAAGGGATACAGATATATCAGGTATGCAGATGACTTTGTCATATTATGCAGGAGTCCTGAGGAAGCAAAACAGTCACTTAATTTTACCAATGAAATGCTCGAAGAAATGCTTTTGAAGCTCGATGAATCGGATATAGTAAGCTTTGAGCAGGGATTCAAATATCTCGGAGTTATATTTGTAAGGAGTCTGATAATGACGTCTTTTGATAAACCTGAAAGGAAGCGCAAAGTGTTGTTTATGCCGCCGCCTTTGAATATGGCTGCATATATTCTCAAGAAAAAGAAGGGGTGGTAAATGGCAAATATATACCTTACAGAGCAGGGTTCCGTCCTTCGTAAAACAGGAAACAGACTTACTGTGTACAAGAACGACGAAATACTTCTCGATGTTCAGTGCAGCAAGATTGATTCAGTGTTAATCTTCGGCAATGTTCAGTTTACAACGCAGGCTGTGCATGAGCTTTTTGAGCATGGAATAGAGATGGCTCTGCTGACAAGAACAGGGAGGCTTGTCGGGCAGATCACCTCTCCTTTTACCAAAAACATTGAATTGAGAGTTGAGCAATTCAAAAGACATCAGGATAAAACATTCAGGCTGAGTTTATCAAAAGCTGTTGTAAAGGGGAAGCTGGCTAATTGTCTGAATTTTGTGAAGGCTTTTTCTTATAATCATCCTGAAATAAATTTCAAAAGTGATATAACAGTTCTGGAAGCATCGATCAAAAGCATTGAAGGGATTAACACAACTGCTTCTCTCCGGGGAATTGAAGGAAATGCTGCAAGGGTATATTTTGAAAGCTTTGGGAAAATGGTGCTCGGAGCATTTGAGTTTCCGGGCAGAAAAAAGCATCCCTCCACCGACCCTGTAAACGCCCTTTTATCTTTTGGGTACACACTCATATTTAACGAGATTTCTTCATTGCTTGACGGTCTCGGATTTGATCCCTATTTGGGATACTACCATGAAGTTGAATATGGACGCGCGTCATTGGCCTGCGATATACAGGAGGAATTCAGACCGGCAATAGACAGGTTTACATTGTATCTTGTAAACAATAGAATGTTGAACAATGAGGATTTCTACAGTAATCCAAAGGACGGAAGCATGTATCTCAAAAGAGAAGCAATGAAAAAGTATTTCGCTGAATATGAAAAATATATGAGCCGTGAATTCAGACATAATGAATCGGGGCAGAATACAACAATAAGAAAGTGTTTCAGGATACAGGCTGAGAAACTGGCGGGTTTTATAAAGAACTTGGGTATATATACACCCTTTACGTTCGATCCTTGAAAATACTCAGCCGCAGATGAGCATAGATAAATAATTATGTTTTATATAATATCGTATGATATATCTAATGATAGAAAGAGAAATAGGTTGGCAAAGATCCTGCTTGACTACGGCACAAGGGTGCAGTATAGTGTTTTTGAATGTGTAATGGATGATAAGCTTCTTGAGGAGATGATAAAAAAACTTAAAAGAGTGATCTCAGAGAAGGATAGTGTGCGGATTTATACATTATGTGCAAAATGCGAGAAAATAATAAAAGTGTTCGGCAGCGGAGAGATAACAAAAGACAAGGATGTCTTTATTTTATGAGAGTTTTTATAAGAATGAACGGATTTTCTGAAACACTTAAAAAAGAGGCAGGTTACAGAAATTGATACAACTGCTTGTCATTACTGCAGATTTTGTCTATTGACAATGATAAAAACAGGCATAAGACAGGCTTCAAAGGTGTCGGCAACTCCGGGTTACAGAAAAGCAGGCTATAACCTGTTGATACTATTGGTCAAAAAAGGGGCGCAGTGAGAAACGCAGACTTGATGAATAAAGGATTGCGACTACAGGTTGAAAATTAGATGCTGAAGTCTCATAAACTATAGGTGAGA
>CAJVYT010000358.1 GCA_913009765.1 uncultured candidate division Zixibacteria bacterium | reverse complement strand
ACCCAACGCATCCGCTGGTGGCGCAATTGAAGTCGCAGAAGGATAAAGCCAAGATCGAGGAATGGAGTAATTTGTTGTTTGATCAGGCGTTATTGAGTGAGGGTGGTACCCTTGATGATCCGGCAGGGTTTGTTCAGAGGCTGAATAAGATGTTACTCGAGCTGACCATGACATCAAAATGATGTCCAACGGTTGAACACGACGTACATGGATGTACTAGTATCGCGGGTTCATGGATGAACAGGAGCGATGCAATGCTCCTCGTGCTTTCAATTTCTGCAAAATACGTGCAATGCGACTACAGAAATGCAGGAGGTAGAGCAACACGGGGAGCGGTTGCCGAGGATACCCGATATCGCGTGGCCTTAGATGAAATTTGTAATACTCACAATTAGAATATAAACATGCCCAAGAAGAAGAAAATTGATATCTATTTGAGTAGACTTAGTCATCTGTCACAAGTGCTGTTACTCATCTTGGCAATCTTTGGTTATTTCTACACTATACTTCCTTTATATCAAAAAGAGTTGCTTACAGAAGAGCTTGCCAAAATCAAGATTGATCTCGCCAACAAGCGTAATGAAATCATAAAGGCTAATCAAACTCTGGCATCAATTAAAGAAAGGCTTAATACTACTAGGTTAAAAATCATTGACTATGAAAAAAGAACCAGTGATCTAACAATTAGTTTAAAGAAAAATATATTAAATCGTGATAAATTATTATGGGATAAATTCTCTGATAGAATTAATTTTCTTGTAGCAATCGATGAGATGCTTTCTAATAATGTTAAATTTTATAGAACAAATTGTGAACATAGCATTGATAGTAATTATCACAATAGATCATCTAACAAAATAATTATTACAGAAGAAATGAAAATGAGTTTTGGCAAATGCTCACCATATTATAAATACTATAAAATCATTAACAAAATAAATATAAATTCTACTGATAATTCAGGCTCCCCTCTAAGAATAAAGTTGAATACACTCAATAAATATAAAGAGCACGCACTGAAACTGCTAGAGAAAAATAAAGATAATCTTAGTTATAGTCTTGATTATCATATGTTACAAAATTCGTATAAAGCATCTATAACGAGCACAAAATTTTATAGAAAAAAGAGAGCAAATCTTTATAAGGTCTGGGATGATACGCAAAAGAAATTCCGTAATTACCAAAAAATGGATGAAAAAAAGATTAAAAAATTCTCAGTAATTTTACGAAATGGATATAATATTTCTTTATCAAATTAACTTACATACATAGTAAAATAGGTGTCAGACTCTATTGAAATTTGCTTTTTCGTCCGCAATATCATACTGCTCCCTTGATTTGTGATCCTAACCATGCCCCATACATAAACAAAGGAATAAATCCAAAAACAGCACTGATAGGTGTTAATATTAGTTCACCAATACCTTCCTGATCTCTATCTATCACCACTAATAACAGTGCCGAAATTACTGTACCTATCCATGCCATTGCACCACCTATCAGTACAAGACCAGTAGCAAACCAGAAACCCGGTACTATACTAACGTTATTCTTTATTATTCCCGGCTTAAATGATTCTGCTACTCCTAGTAAAAAAACTAAAATAATGCCACCAAGAATTAGTATTAAATAGGGTCAGAGAGCATTTTTCGCTAATATTCGACTGCTCTAATATTAGAAGCAATTCCTCTCTGATCCGGTTTTCTCAGTAATTCCATGTTAGTGTTCCGTCTTTTCTTGTAGTGAGTATTTTTCTGGTCCCGCCATTAAATTCAATGCCACTTGCCCATTGGCGATAGAGCTCATCACTTTCCTGTGTAGAGTATTGCTTACGGTCATCTGAAAAAACGAAAACATTGGGTCTGCAGTTGTGCTTTGTGAATATATCCTCACAGTAACCATTGATTCGGCCGTGGTGTGAAGCAATGTAGACCGTAACATCGCTTAAGCGACTACAAAGACTAGGTTCAGAGTCTAGTAGACTCTCCCATCCCTCCTTCTCTATGTCGCCTGGAATTAGGAATGTTTCATCGTGTACATCGAGAATAGTCACAATGCTTATATTGTTCGTATCGGCGCCATCTCCGAATGGGTGAGAGTTATGAAAATGAGTCTTAACTACATTTGGAAACTCAGGGGCTGGGTTAAGGGGACCGTGCATGTAATCCTCAATCATGCCAAGCATAGAGTCCATAGCTGAAGATATTTCTCCAGACTGTTTCAGTTTAAGAGAACGAAGTTGTTCTGCTGTAACGGATTTATTTCGACGTAACTGCCTTACATTAAGCTGGTCGCGAAGATTAACAATGTCTGAGATATGATC
This sequence comes from uncultured candidate division Zixibacteria bacterium, assembly GCA_913009765.1. The sequence goes on along the minus strand of CAJVYT010000358.1, from coordinate 2,271 downwards.
TTCGTCGTAATTAGTTATAACAAGAAGCTCTACTGAGTTTTGCCCCATCTTGGTTAATTGATCAGAAGGTCGGTTTTCTGGGTCACTTTTGTGACCACAATCAAACATCATCAGATTGCTATTGCTAGCGATCAGATAGCAACAACTGCCATGCCCGACATCCATGACTGTAAAACTAGTCAATTTAACCCTTTCCTGAATTCACACGCTTAGAAATGTATGCAGTTTGCTTTCTATAGGAAAATAAAAAGAGAAGACCAAGTGAAACAAGCAAAAATAACAGAACGTATTTCTCCATCGCCGGAAAAATCTTAATAAGCATGTCATAGCCAATCACGCTAGAAATAGCCATCACCATAGATATTAAAGTCCTATACATATTGTTCTGCTCAGATAAACCGGCAATAGTTTCATCATTTTTTGACGCAGTAATATAGTCCTCGTAATTCGCATGTGTAGAAAAACCAGACCACTTTAGAATCGGCTCAATTAATAAGGAGCCTATTCTGCTTATTACCAGCCCAATAAAGTAATAAAGAAGGAGTGCCACAATGACATCTTCTTGTAAAAGCTTGTGCTTAGTAAAAACCTCCACCAGATAAGCGAAAATAGCTCCAGGAAAGAGATAATTAAAAACATTATAAGACGATATTTTCTGCATTATGTCATTCATACGGTGTTCGCCACTCCATTTTCTAATGTTACACTGGTACTTCTAGGCCAATGGATCAAATTCATTGGGAGTCAATAATTAAATAGGGTCAGAGAGGAATATTCTCTAATATTAGAAGCAATTGCTCTCTGACCCCAGTCTTCTTAGGAAAATTTCTCATCTATACGATCTAAAAATTTATTAAGCATATTTCTGCTTTCCTCTATATTTTCGTTATAAATATCTAAATAATCTTCGCTTGATATTTCGAGATCTAGTTCTTCTCTCACTGCTAAGACTACAGGAGGAATAATCTTTGAGATTTCCACATACCTATCCATACACTCCCGTGTAAACTCCAGGTGCTCTTTATTTTGGACTTTATCTAGCGCATCAATTTCTGCTTGATATTTGTCATATTGATCTTGTTGAAATTCAACATTTTTATTCACTGTATCCCAAAGGTGCTTATCAGTATTTCCTTGTAAGTTCATATTTTTCATCATCTCTACAAATCTATCAATTTCTTTCTGTGCTTTATCCCGCATAGATTCGTTTGTATTAATGTCATTTTTTCTCATTATTAGCTCACTTCTTCTTAGCATTAAATCCAACGCTGCTCTTGCAATCTCGGTCATATACTTGGTAACAGATTTTACAGTTTCTTTGCCTCCTACTACCTGTATTTTTGCAATTTTCCCTGCATCTAATTTCATGTTCGAGGTAATTTTATCTGCATCCTGGTCTAGATTGCTAAAATCCATTATCATGTTTTGACTTCGTGTAATGGCCTCAACTGCAGCCATGTACACCTCCTTTTTGATATTCTTTTCTCGCTCTATAGCGGCTAATTTTAATTGGTGGTTGCTTCGTACTTCCTCGAGTAAATGGGAATAATCAGCCCTTACCGACTCGACTTTGTCTGTAATTGATTCAATATCTTCTTTCGTTGCAAGATTTTTTGCTTTCTCAGAAAAATATGATGGAAGAAAAAATCTAATGAATAAATAGATTATTGCTCCGCCTATGATTAAACCGAAACTAAAATTGCCAAGAAAGGATAACAATTTATCAATCTCCGACAATGCCATCATTCCTAAGATTAATGTGGTCATACTCTATTGCAATTAATACAAGCATTGATTCGGGATCAGAATGCGTCCCTGGTGAGGTATTACTGCTGGTGTGTGTTGTGCCCTGCATCCGCTGCATTCTCCTTTGGCGAGGACTTCATTATAAACCCGCACTTTGTATAGGCAATAAGTATTAAAGGGGTCGGGGTGATTCACTTAGAACCTCTAGCGAGGTTCATTAAGTACTTCCTGAACTCGCTGGCTCGTTCTGGTCGTATTTTAATCACTCCGGCCCCTTTTATTTAGACCCGGTTTTCTTTGGGTTGAGCAACCCCGCTATACACCAGGCATTAAGACAAAAAATTGGTGTGTTCACTTTGACTCCTGTATATATTAAATAATCGCTTTAAATATACCTCTTAAGTCCTTGCATTTAATAGTATTTTCAGGTCAGAATACGTCTGTTAAAGATAACGAACCATCACCAGGGGGCACTATGAGGCTATTTCATGAGGAGAATCGCTGGAGTTCACGCCAGCACGCCGA
>CAJVYT010000357.1 GCA_913009765.1 uncultured candidate division Zixibacteria bacterium | reverse complement strand
GATATGTGAAACCAGTGAAATTTAGTTGAGATTTAGATAATAAGAGATGAACAACAATACTAACCACAATTTAAATATCCGTTCTCAGTCTGAACATGTAGTATCAATTCCTCGCCAGAGATATAATTATGGCTCTGCAACTACTGTCGAGTCAGCTCAAGATGCTCATGCTGCTGTTGGTACTTTGACTTTTACAGAACAAATCAATTTTCTCTTTTCAGAATATTTTAAAGGATTTTTGTTTGTGATTTTGACATCTGTTTTTATCTTTGCTATACCTAAACTTATGACAGAACAGAGAGCAAGACAATTGGCTGTATATAACTTCATGAAACGTTCAATGGATATCATTGGCGGAATATTTGGAATTCTTCTTACATTGCCTGTGTGGATTATTCTTCCTATACTTATTAAATTAGATTCGCCGGGTCCTGTTTTTTATTCTCAAGTTCGAGTTGGAAAAAACAGTAGAAAAAGATCAAGAAGAGTCTATCAACAGGCAGATATTGATGAAAATCGCAACCGTGACCGTCGCCGTGATAATGTTTTTGGCAAAACATTTAAGGTTATTAAATTCCGTACAATGGTCAATAATGCCAAGAAAAACTCCGGTCCTGTCTGGGCTTCAAAAAATGATTCTCGAATTACAAAATTAGGTCAATTCTTGAGAAATACACGTTTAGATGAAATTCCGCAGTTTATAAATATTATTAAAGGTGAAATGTCTTTGGTCGGTCCTCGACCGGAACGTCCGAAATTTGTTCAGGAATTAGATCAAAAAGTTGATGGTTATGCCAAACGTCTTGAAGTAAAACCGGGGTTGACCGGACTTGCTCAGGTTGAAAGCGGTTATGATGATTCTATTTCATCGGTTGTCGTAAAAGTCGAACATGACTTATATTATATTGAAAACCGCTCTCTTTGGCTTGATATTAAAATTATGTTTAAGACTATAAAGGTTGTGTTTACAGGACATGGTGCTCATTAAACGCAAAGGTATCGATATTTTTGTATAACCGTGATATTCACGGTTTTTTTATAACTTGTTTTAACTGTATGAATTTACTATTATTCCGATACAAATGTAGGAATTAAAAATATCAAAGGATGATATGTTTTTAAAAAGGAATTTAATTTTTATTACAGTTATATGTCTTTCAATTATCTGCGTTTGCCTGCCGACAACTCAGGCTCAATTTGCAGGAGGATTAACTGTCTCGACAAACCCTGATGGTGCTTTAGTAACATTAAATGGGGATATTATAGTAACGGGAGTCACTCCTACGAAGTTTACCCATGCGTTAGTTGGATTTTATAAGATTACAATTGAAAGATATGGGTATGAGAAATATAACACAAAAGTTATTTTAGATCCTTCAAAACAGATGGAACTGAACATTAACTTGACTCCCAAAACTCGATTTAAATCTGCAATACGTTCTTTGGTTATTCCGGGGTGGGGACAAAGATATTCAAGTCAAAATAAACGGGGATTTCTCTATACCTTTTTAGCAGCCGCATCGGTATGGGGATACTTGGTTGCTGATGATGATTTTGATACTAAGTACGACCGTTTTAAATCTCTGGAAGCACAATATGACGAACTGAAAGTATCAGGGTCTACAAGTCAGCTTGAGGAACTACTCCCTATATTAGCGAATGCTCAAGACAGAGCCTATGATGCTGAAAATGTTCGCAGAGCTGTGATTGGTGCTGCGATTGCGGTGTGGTCTCTTTCTGTGTTAGATGCACTCTTTTTCTTTCCTGAAGAAAAAGGAACTTTCAAAGTTAAAAATCTTACTTTTACACCTGAGGCAAATTTACAAAATGTCGGTGTAAATTTATCGTATCATTTTTAGGCAGGGAATTAACATGTTGAAAAAAATTATATATATTATATTATCTGTATCCCTTTTGAGCTTTGTTGCGTGTGACAGATATATAGAGTCTCGTGATCCGGTTCGTTCGCTGCCTGATGATGTCCCGATTCCAAGTAATATAAATTTGTTTGTGAATAATTTATCCGTCTCATTGAGTTGGGAGATATCCGATGCATCGTCGGTATCGCAATATAGAATTTATGTCTCTGAGAATGATACCTTGAATTTTCAATTAGAAGATTCAACATCATTGACATCTATTGCTTTAGAAAATCTAATTATTAACCGTTTATACTATTTTAAAGTAGCTGCTGTTTCTTCATCAGGCTTAGAGGGACATCTTTCTGATGAATCGTTTGCTCAAGTTGGTGTGCTTTCAATGGTGATTGCCAATAATAATGAATATACCAATAGAACCGCAGTGCAGGTTCAGTTTACGGTGTCAAATTCAGCAAGCAATGTTCAATTATCTGAGGATTCAACTTTTGCTGATGCGGTGTATGAACCATTTGCAGGGCAACGGAATTTTACACTTTCAGATGGTGATGGTATGAAAACTGTGTATGCTCGTTTATTATTTAATAATGGGGCAACAAACAGTCAGCTTCTGCAGGACTCGATAATTCTTGATACCAAGGCTCAAATTGATTCTGTCTTTTTTCTTACACCGAATAATTTATTCCGACCCGGCGATACTATTGTGTTCGGTATGTTTGCCGGTGAGTTACAGGGAACAGCTCGAGTCTCATTTAACGGTTCTGGGACAATAAATTTAGTTGATGATGGCTCCGGTTTTGATTCAACTGCTGATGATGGAAATTATTATGGGTGGTATGTTGTCCCGAATAACACAAATGTACATAATGCCACTGTCACCGGTAACTTTACAGATGATGCCGGTAATAATGCCTTGGCATTAACTTCATTTGATTTGTTAAATATTAACACTACTCCTGAAGCGGTTGAATTATTGGTTTCATATACGCAGGGTGATTCAGCTTACTTCAGTTGGACGCGTTCTGATGAACCCGATTTTGAATCATATAGACTGTATACTGCTAATAATACTAACGTATTAACGAGTGATGAACTGGTAACCTATGAGTCTAATGTTAATACCAGAGAATTTGCTATTATGCCGGCTTCCGGTACGACATATTACCGTATTTTTGTTTTTGATGCTCACGGGGATTCTCGGGTATCGGACTTTGTTCAAATTGTGAATTAATACATGGAGCTTAAGGTTTGTTAAAATCTATTAATTATTTTATCTCTCTATTTTTGGATACATTTAAACTTTTTGGCAGAGTAAAAGCATGGTTGTTTCTTCTCTGTATTTTCTTTGTGAACTGGCTCTTATTGTATAGTCATTACCAATTTACAGAACCTCTCTTTTATGGTTTTGTCTCTTGGTGGACAGAATTATGGGATCCTCAGTATGCCGGTGGATTTACCCATTACCCGGGGCATTTTATCTTACTTTCTTATTACTACAATGAAGCAAGATGGTTTGTCAGTTTGTTCATTGAAGGCGGCTTATTAGGTGCTGTTGCTGTCGTTTTTTACAGATATATTTTTACTGATATAGAAACCCCTAAATTCTCTATTCGGGCAAGTTTTATAAATTGGATACATGTGACCTTAGGATGGAGTTTTATCAATTGTCTTTTATATGCAGGGTATAAATATCTTCCGATGCTATTTGAGTCTTTTTTATGGAGTTCTCCTCGAAGACAGATGATGTTTGACTATGGTGTTATACCAATGTTTAATATTATTGTTGTGGCACTGTTTTTCTTTACAGTCCCTTATATTGCTATTTATAGAACGAATGTCATAAATGGTTTAAAAAATTCTATTTTAATATTTTTTAAAAGACCGATTCTTACTCTCTTCTTATCAGGAGCTTTACTCTTAGTGCCAATTATACTCTCACTTATCATGAACAACCCGGTAGCTTTAGTTGATAAATTTAAACCCGTTATTGTTTATTGGCTTTTGTTTGGTGGAATTGTTGTAGATTTATTTGTGAATTTTTTCTGGATGGGTACTGCAGTCAATTTTCTTTCTGATGAAGAATAGCTCCCTATTTATTTCATATTGAAACAAATCCTTTCATCTATAATAATAGTATGCAACAAGAGTTCTATAATTATATCCTTATAATTTCGTTCTAAATAAAAACTACAAAAAAGCCTGTAAAATCAAACTTTTATCTTCATAAAATTCTATTTCGTCCGATAAAATCTGTATACAAAGAGTATAAAAAACTATGAAAAATATATTATTAGTAGACGACGACAAAGACCTATCGCAATCATTGGCAAATCTATTTGACTCTGACAAATATCATTTTGATTTCTTAAATGATGGTATGGAAGTTTCTGAATTTGTGAAAGATAACAGTGCCGTTGATTTAGTTATGCTGGATGTAAATCTTCCGTCTCTCTCCGGTTTAGATGTTCTCAAACAGATTAAGAGAATTGATAAAGAACTTCCGGTTATTATTATCTCAGGATTTGTCTCAACTGAAAATGCTATCGAGGCGATGAAAGAGGGAGCGTATGAGATCGGAAGAGCACACGTCTGAACTCCAGTCACACTGATATATCTCGTATGCCGTCTTCTGCTTGAAAAAAAAAAAAAACATAGAGAAAAAATAAAAAAAACAAACAAACCGTGTGCAACCCAACAACACATGTTCATCACAGCAAAGAAA
>CAJVYT010000356.1 GCA_913009765.1 uncultured candidate division Zixibacteria bacterium | reverse complement strand
TGTTTTTTTTTTTAATGATACGGCGACCACCGAGATCTACACTCTTTCCCTACACGACGCTCTTCCGATCTAAACGGAATATTAGTCATACCGTCATAGTTTGGTGACAGATAAGTTATTCCAAGCCCAAACAACAACCCTAACAAAATTTGTCCTATAAGTTTCTTTTTTCCGACTAAACCTTTCGGTTCTTTTTTGATTGCTTTTAAATAGTCATCCATAAAACCAAGCATACCAAGCCAGAGGGTAACAACCAAAACAGACTGTATATAAAAATTTGTCAGGTCTGCCCACAAAAGAGACGGTATAATAATTCCGCTTAAAATTATCAAGCCTCCCATTGTAGGAGTCCCTGCTTTTTTCTGATGCGATTCAGGACCTTCGGCTCGTATTGACTCTTTGACCTGCATTTTTTGAAGCAGTCGAATAAAAAACGGACCAAGAATAAGACAAATAAACAGAGCCGTAATTGTTGCTCCCGCTGCACGGAAAGTAATATATCTAAAGAGATTAAACCCGCTGAAAGAGTCAGTTAACGGATATAATAAATGATAAAACATCAGGTCTCCTCCCCGAATGTTTGTAATTCTTGCAGCACTTTCTCAAGTCCTACGCCACGAGAACCTTTGATATAGATAAAATCTCTATCTGTGACATAAGATAAGATGGCATCTGAAAGTTCTTTACTGTTTGTATATTCTACTTTTTTTATACCGTTTGCGATGCAATTTTTTTGTATCTCTTTAGCAAGTTCTCCAACAGTTATAAGCATATCAAACTTTTTATCTGAGAGGAACTCACCAATTTGTTTATGATATTTTTCGGAATCATTCCCAAGTTCAAGCATATCACCTAAGATAAGAATCCGACGGTTCTTTGTTTGAAGCTCAAAAAACGCTTTAAGCCCTGCTTTCATAGAGTCGGGATTGGCATTATAACAGTCAGATATAATTTTCAAACTTGAGACTTCAATAATCTGTCCTCGCATTGGTGCGGTTTCAAATTTAATTTTCATTGTATCAATATTATCAAATGAATAACCCAAAGTTTTCACTGCTGCATACGCCGCTGTTAAATTTGCAATTTGATGTCTTCCAATAAGGGGAAGATAAAAATCATGTGAATCTATCGTAACAATATTTCCGTTGTCAGTATGAGAAGTTATTTTTTGCACTTTGAAATCAGAATCATTTTTTAAAGAGAACGTTATAAAAGAATCTCTAATTTTTTTTGCTTCCTTCATTAAAACAGAATCATCAGCATTAACTATAAGCGGAACATCGGAAGACAGATTTTTAATCAGTTCAAGTTTTGCTTGGGCAACTTCCTGCACTGATGAAAGAAATTCTAAATGAGAAATACCGACATTTGTGATTACTACAACATTTGGCTGAGAAATTTCGGCAAGTTTTGACATTTCGTTTTCTGTTGAAATTCCAAGTTCTAAAACTGCTGCTTTGCACTCTTTATCAATTTGAAAAAGTGTAAGGGGAACGCCAAAAAGATTATTCAAATTACCGGGGGTTTTATATACATTTTGTTCGACAGCCTGCAGCAGTAAAAATGCTAACTCTTTGGTAGTAGTTTTTCCATTAGAACCGGTTATACCGATAAATTTTGCACCAAGTGATTGACGGTATACTTTTGCCAAATCCAACATAGCAAGGTAAGAGTTCTCAACTGTCACAACAGGAACTGTTTTTGATATACTTAAAAGATTTGCGTAAGAATTTTCAGCAATGACACCTTTAGCACCTTTATTGACTGCCTGACTGATATACTGATGTCCATCTTGCTGTTCTCCGTTAATAGCAATAAATAACTCCTGCTCTTTGAGAGTTCTGCTGTCAATAGAGACACCATAAAACAGTTCAGCTCCGTGCGAACTATTTGCAAGTTTGCCGTGGCAGTATTCAGCTAATTGGTCAAAACGCAATTGTATCAATTCTCCTGCTTATCCTCAGATTTTGCATACCCAAGTTCATGTAAAAATTTTAGTGCGACATCCTTGTCGCTAAATGGTGATTTCACTCCCTTGATTTCCTGATAGTTTTCATCACCTTTGCCTGCTAACAGAACAACATCGCCTTCTTTAGCGAGTCCTATAATTTTTTTGACAGCTTCTTCACGATCAATGCAAATTTCATAATTATTTCCTACCATCCCCGGTTTAATATCTTCAATGATAGCAGCAGCATCTTCCGAGCGAGGATTATCAGATGTAACTATCGCATAGTCAGAATTAAGTGTTGCTGCTTGTCCCATAAGTGACCGTTTGCCAGTATCTCTATCGCCACCGCATCCAAATAGAGTAAAGATTCGTCCGTCAGTTAATTCACGAGCCGACATAATTAATCTTTCGATAGCATCGGGGGTGTGAGCATAATCTATGTATACCGCAAATGGCTGACCTAAGTCTACATAGTTAAACCTACCCGGTATAGGTTCTGCCGATTCAAGTCCTTTGACAACAGAATCAATATCCACCCCACACGCCATACCGCCGCCGATGGCAGCTATAGCATTGATCAGATTAAATTTACCCGCAAGTTTATAATCAATTGTTCGGTTTCCCATTGGTGTCACAATATCAAAAATTGTACCATGCGGTTGAATATCATAATTAGAGCAATAGATATCTGCTTTGGAATCTTCAAGTGAGTAACTAATAAACGATGATGCAAAATCTCCGAACAATTCTCTAAATTCAGGTACATCAAGATTGATAACCGCATACGAAAGAGGACCTTCAAGTTTTTTCAATAATAAAGTTTTGGCGGCTAAATATTCTTCCATTGTTTTATGAAAATCTAAATGGTCTCTGGTTAAATTGGTATACACAGCTACTCTAAAATTTATATTATCAACGCGATGTAACGAAAGAGCATGTGATGAAACTTCAATGACAGCATTAACACAGAAATTTTTCTTCATCAAAAAGAGGAGTCGTTGTAGGTCAAGTGATTCAGGGGTTGTACGCTCAGCATCAAATTTTTCATCGCCGGTGTCATAGATTTGTGACGTAATCAATCCGACTTTTTTATTTCGTGCTTCAAGAATATTTTTAATGAGAAAACAAGTTGTAGTTTTACCGTTTGTGCCTGTCACACCGCATGCTTTGATTTTTAGCCCAGGATAACCGTAAAACATTCCGGCGATTTCAGGCATCGCTTGACGGATATTTTTAACCTGTACATAGTTCGGAGCATTATCGCAAGATTTTCTTTCTCCGATAACAGCAACGGCACCATTGGCAACGGCACTCTCGACAAAATCAAATCCGTCAACTTGATAACCTTCCACAGCGATAAAAAGACCGTTTGGTTTAATCAAGCGGGAATCATATTCTAAATTTCCTATCTCTACATCAGGGTTGCCGAATATTTCCTTATGCTCTAACCCTGCGACCAAATCCTTGAGTTTAATATCCTGCTCCTAAATCGGTTTGCATTCTAACTTATAGCTACTGTCTTTTTGTACAAATTCCCCCGGTTTAATAGACTGGCGATAAACCTTACCATTGCCGACAACCGAGTATTTTAATCCCATGTGCTGCATATATGCCGAGACCTCACGAACAGAAAGTCCGGTGAGATTTACCATTTTTTGTTTTTGTTTGATATCCGATTGGACAACAACTAAAACTTCATCATCTTCAAAAATCAATCTATCAGCCGAAGGATACTGCCAAACAACAAACCCGCTGTCGGCTGTTGCCCGAAGTTTTATCATTTTTTCGCCTGCTTGCTTTTGAGCATTTACAAGAAGCTGACCGATAAAATTCGGAACAACTTGAGTCTTTTTTATTTTATCCGAGTTTTCAGCAATCATTCTGGCAGGGGCAGTAAATAAATCAGGATGAATAATTGTGTACCGTTCGGCAATTCTTCTAAAAGTAATACCCGATGTAAGCCCGCCGTAATGCACCGGCTGAGGATTTTTCATAACGACAATTCCGGTTACCAGAGGGTTCTCTGCAGGGAAGAAACCGGCAAAGCTTGCCATATATTTACTATGTGAATATCGTTTTCGTTCTGTATCGTAAATTTGTGCCGTACCTGTTTTACCTGCTATCGTCACTATTGGAGAATTAACACCCTCAGCTGTTCCCCGTTCTACAACTCCCCGTAAAAATGACCTGAGAGTATCTGATGTTTTTTTACTCATCAATTCAGCTATAACTTTTGAGGGTTTTACATCAACAGGATTACCTTTTTCATCAACATCACAGAGAATAAGTTTCGGTTGATAGAGAGTCCCGCCATTTGCTACTGCTGCCATCGCATTCGCCATTTGCAAAGCATTCACTGCTACAGCATGCCCGATTGATAAAGAGGCAACATTAAAGTCAGACCATCTTTTAGGTTTTTTTATATATCCAGATTGTTCTCCCGGCCATCCCGGAAGTGCTTTTTCACCAATTCCAAATTTATGTGAAAGTTGATACAACTCTTCCCCGCCTAATTCAACGGCATATTTACCAATACCGATATTACTGGAAAGTTCTAGATCGGAAGAGCGTCGTGTAGGGAAAGAGTGTAGATCTCGGTGGTCGCCGTATCATTAAAAAAAAAAAAAGAAAATCCAAATAAGACACAAAAGAAAAA
>CAJVYT010000355.1 GCA_913009765.1 uncultured candidate division Zixibacteria bacterium | reverse complement strand
GGTTGCCGACCTGGCACAGCAAGAGTCCCTGGGTGCGGCGATGGGGGTGTTCGGTACGATTGCCGACACCGGCCAGGCGCTCGGCCTGATCATCATCGGGCTTCTGCTTGTGAAGATCGGTTATCTTGCGGCGTTCTCCCTGCTCGCTGGGTTCCTGCTTGCCTGGACAGGCATGTTCGTAAAAGTCAGGGTCAACGATTAAAACCGGTCATTTTACTCATGTCGAAACAAACCACAGCAGTGGGTGCCTGTACTTATCCATCGCGGAGAAGACAGCGCAGGGCAGCGTTACTTCATCCGCCGGGATTTCGTGTGCATCGATTATCTATAAGGCTTTTATCTGTGTTCCTCCTGCTCTTAAGAAACGTACTCTTCTTTTCTCTGAAAATATGATGAATTAAGTTCTCCTGCATCTTCCGCACCGGCAATATGTGTTCACTTTCCCTCGTGCCCTGCGCGTGTTTTTTAGGCATGACAGGAAGCTGTTTTTTCTTTTATGAATTCACTTCTTTATATTCTAACCTTGTTGTCCGGAGCCAATGTTAAAGGAGTTACAGGCGAATTAACAAATCTTCCTGTGCATCAATCCTTGTGGCTGAACATATTGGGGTTTATTCTTGCTGTTTCAGGAATCTTATTACTTGTATATAAGTTTAAGCGGACCAAGCTGCATAAGATTCCTGCCCGGGATAATCGGTTTCAGTTTTAAATACAGATATTCATGGAAATATTTTCCCTAATATTAAGAAGCAGCTAATGGAGAAAAAATTAAGCGTCTATTACCCGGTCACGGAACTGTACTGAGTTCGAATTGCTCCATTTTTATCTTTAATACATCTTCTACAATTCATCCAATAATCCAAGCTTCTGAACAGAATCTATTACAATCTTTTTTTCTGCCCGGAGACTATCAAATAGTTCTTTTTGCTTCTCTGTTAGTTCTGAATTATATTTCGATTCTATTAAAATCTTGTCAGATGTATAAAAGTCTATCTCTATTCCGTTTTCATAGATATAATATAGATCCCTGCTATTTCTTAATTTTAAGTACAGATAATTTTCAAAATAACTTCCATAATCTCTTTCTCCTACAAATAAATGCTTTAATCCTAAATCACATGCATATATTTTCTTAGGCGATAATAACTTTTCATTTGTATTGCCCCATCTTGGTAAAAGATAGATTAAATAAGTTTCTTCAAAATAATGCAGATACCTTCTGGCCGTATCAGGTGATATTTTTAATATATTTGCTATTTTATTTATGCTTAGCTGTTTACTACTTCTCTCCATTAATGATTCTGTTGAATTACCCGCTTAAAAGTGTAGGAATTTAGAAAAGGATTTTAAAAAAGACAAAGAATTCTCTCTGTGATGATAAAAATTATCTTATTGAAGTTTAAAAACCTTAAAGCCCTTTGGAAAACTACTGTATTTCCTTTGAAGTTCTCTTTATTGCCTTATTTATCCTTTATCTATACCTGCTGTGGTTCCAAATAGGTATACTTCTCCCCATGGCGGATGAATCTTTTTACGTTGCAGGCAAGAGCTGCAAATATCATTTGCAGTTTTATTCGAGGTAGCTCCCGGTGCCTTGCCTTTCGCATCCCATGAGTATTTGCCATCTCATTTACTGTTGCCTCTGCTCCCGCTCGGACTGCACACTCCTTGCGATAATCCGTATCTCCCATATATTGGTGATGGCGCAAAGCTCCGGCATACATCTCCTCGTCTATCGTCAGGGTTGCAACTTCCTTTCCGATCTTCACAGGGCATCTTTCCTTTAATGGACATCCTGCACATTTGTCTGCATCAAAATGCACATTGACTTTCCCTGTTTTTTCACTGCGCTCCTGATCAAGAGGGGCTTGCCCTACAGGGCATTCCTCAACGGTAATCTCTTTGGTTTCTTCATCTATTGTTACTTTGAAGTCAGCTGCATCTAAAGAACGGTCTTCTTTTTCAAATCCTTCTATCGACTGACTCCTGCCGGAACTCGGCCCTTCAAGATCTATTCCTTTCTCTTCAGAACTTATGATCGTCTTGCCATTCACAAAACCTGCATCCCCATACTGAGATTCAGGTTTCAGCTCTGCTTCCTCTACTCTCTCCTGAATCTCCGGCAACTCCTTCGAATCTGCTCTTGCAGCACCTGTGGCATTTATATCAGTAATAAACTGAGTCTCGTTCTCTTCATCGCAGGTTTCGCTAACAAACCCCTTATGTCCGGTTACTTTTTGATTCACTTTCCGTACATATTCTGCATCTGTGTTGTGTGGACTATTGATTATCTTTTTCCCTTCCGGTTTCTCTCTAATCTCTACCGTAGATAGATTGTCTTCTGTTTCCACCACTTGGCACTGCTGGGCAAACACCGTTTGCAGGGTCTTAAAACTTTCTAATTCCCTAACCACTTCATTCGTCTCAAACTCTCTCTCAATAATATACATGTCTTGTGCCATCTCTTTAATTCGTCTCCCCACCTTTTCCCTATCCTTTTCTGTCAAATCAAAGCTCTTCTCAAGATACTGCTTGGATAGTTTGCCGGCAATCTCATCAAAAACTTCACCGGTTTTCTTCTTTAACTCCGATAGAAATACCCGGATCGTTTCTTTGAATAAACCATACCGGCTCAACGTCTTTAGCCATCCATGGATGAAAAATGAGTCAGTTCGCTGCTTCTTTAAAGAGGTGCCACACAACTCTACAAATCGATTTGTTATAGTTTCAAATAACTCTCTTGCCGTTTCATCTTCCTCCAGTCTTCGATAAAACTTGTAGAGCGTCGTGAAATCTATATTCGCTTCACCTAAGGGAGTTCCCGTCGCATTGAGCCAATCCAGTCTACGGGGAAATTGAAACTCTGCTGCTCGCCAGTTAAGTTTTTCCATCCCCATAAAAATCAATATCGAGACTGTTGTTTTTATAGGCTTATTGGGAGCCCCACCTTCTTCTGCAAAAAGGTGGCGAAACCGATCTTCATCAATTAAAGGTAAAACACGTTCTCTGTAGGTGAAAGACCAATCGTTTTGCGGTAGAGCATCCGGGAGAAAGGTCTCTACATTAAAGAATGATTTTTGTCCGTTGCTTTTTCTAAACATATAAGCACCTACATATTAAAATATAATTATATATAACAAGATAAAGATATACTATATTCAAATATAATTCAATGGTTTGTTTGCTTCATTTTTTGATTATTTTGTCTCTGAATTTTTAACAAATCTGTGCTGTCAGGCTAGTAAATCAACAGAATCATATATGGAGTAATATCCCAGTTACAGGTATGGCAGCCGAAACGTTCAAATTGATGTGCGATTTTCGTATCACAGGAGAAAATAAATTCTCTGTACGCCTGCGGTGATATCATATTTACAACACAGTTGCTTACGCTGAACTGATCGATATAAAAGCCGGAATCCCGCTGCTTTTTTTGAACCGCTTCTGCCATTTTTATCATGACATCAGAAATCAACGAGAAAAAGTGATGTGCAAAATCAGGCTTATCAAAGATATCGAGAAATATCTCCTGTCCCCTGAGGTGGAAGGCATTGTTCAATAACGGCAGGAACTGTTCCTGTAATAGGCGGAGCATCGGCACCCACTCAAAAAGAGAGACTATACTATACGGAAAAACTTATAAAAGCAGGCTGCAGCGGAGTACTGGTAAATATTCCATATACAGATAAGGTCTCGTTTAAAAAGTATATTGATGAGATAAACAGGCTGCACCCTCCTCTACTCATGATACAGGACTGGGATTTCAGCGGCTGCGGCATACCGGTATCCGTTATTGCGGAGCTCTTTAACGAAATTGACTCCTTTAAATCATTAAAAATCGAAACCGTTCCTGCCGGGGTAAAATATACCGATGTAAAAAATGCTACATCGGACAGGCTTCATGTTGCAGGAGGCTGGGCTGTTATGCAGATGATAGAAGCCCTGGACCGCGAGGTAAATGCCTTTATGCCCACCGGCATGCACGAAATCTATGTGGAGATTTTTAAAAGATACAAAAGCGGCTGCAGGGAAGATGCAAGGAAACTATTTAACAGGATTCTGCCTGTTTTAGCATTCGCTAATCAGCACCTCGATATTTCCGTTCACTTCTTTAAGAGGCTCCTTTACAAACAGGGGATATACTCTACCCCGATTGTACGGGAACCCATACTTCCCTTCGATAAATATCATGCCCGTATAGCCGATGAACTGATCGCAGAAGTAATAAAGATAACTGCGGACAGTTCTTTACTGCGGTAAATAGTTCAGGAATTTTTTTCAGGAATTCCGGCTGTCGGATTTAAGTTCCATTATACCCTTTAATTGCTTCAAAAGGCCGTCACGAATCTTCTTGTTAGTAATTTTTCTAAAAAGTTTTAAAAATGTTTCCTCTTCACGTGTCAGGTGGTAATGAAATTCATCTTCTTTTTTATAAATATTATCGATATCCGCAATTATTCCCGGAATAATGTCTTCGAAAAAATATTGTACCGGAATTTCCAGCGCTTTTGAAATATCGAAAAGCCTTTTAACACTTATCCTGGTAGTACCCTTTTCGTACTTTTGAATCTGCTGGAAAGAAACATTGATTTTTTCAGCAAGCTCGATCTGCGTTAAACCAGATCGGAAGAGCGTCGTGTAGGGAAAGAGTGG
>CAJVYT010000354.1 GCA_913009765.1 uncultured candidate division Zixibacteria bacterium | reverse complement strand
GGCATACGAGATATATCAGTGTGACTGGAGTTCAGACGTGTGCTCTTCCGATCTACATGCCAAACGCAGTCGTCAGTTGCTTTGTCGCTGAAAGTTTTCTGCAAGCTTACGATATTACTGGAGACACCAGTTATCTGGATGTTGTGGAAAGAACAATTAAATTTCTCTTCAATGACCTGCCGGTGCTGAAACAAACTGAAAGCGAACTATGTTTTGGCTACATGCCTATGCCTATGACAATGAGGGTCATGGATGTCAGTATCCTGATTGCATCTGTGTCTATCCAGTATGCAAATATCACAAATGACAAGGAAATAAAGAATAAAGGTGAAAGACTGCTACACTATGTATTAAATCAACAAACAGTTGACGGTGCATGGTTTTATACTGATCCCCCGGGAGATTCCCTGATACGACATGATAACTATCATACGGGTTTTATCCTGGACGCCTTCTGGAAGTGTATGAAAATTACCAACGATTGGAGCATGAAAAACAAGTATTTTAAGGGTCTAGAATTTTATGCCAGGAAATTATTCAACCCAGATGGTTCGCCACGCTGGATGAGCGACAAGGATTTCCCGCACGATATTCATGGTGCGGCACAGGGCGTAATAACTTTTAGCCGCCATTCTGATATTTACCCAGGGTTGGCAGAAAAAATTGCTACCTGGGCTATTACTCATATGTATAGCAATCAAGGCAGGTTCTTCTATCAGCAAACTCGTTGGTATCGAAAACGATTTACCCTGCTTAGATGGTGTAATGCATGGATGGTTCGGGCATTGTCTGTTCTGCTACTTGAAAGAAAAATTGCAAAATGAAAAAAATCGAATCAGCACACATTGAGAATAGTGATGGTCTAACCAAAGAGATCAGAGATTTCTGGTCTGCCAATGTCAATGCCGAAAGATTATTCGGAAAGAATGTAAGCCACTCTGTGCGCGGTACTGAAGAATATTTCCAGGATCTGGAACAACAACGCTATCGATCTCACCGACACTTGCTACCATGGATTCAAAGTATGAACCTGGGAAGTGATGTCCTGGAAATTGGTTGTGGGGTGGGCCTGGACAGCTTCACAATGACAAAGCTTGGACTTAATGTTACCGCAATCGATCTAACAGAAGTGGGAGTAGCAACAGTTAAAAACCGGTATGAGTCAACCCATTTGAATGGCAATTTTTCAGTTACCAATGCCATGCATCTTCCATTTAAAGATAATAGTTTTGATTACGTATACTCATTTGGTGTTCTTCATCATGCGGCGGATACAGATAAAACAATCCAAGAGGCCCACAGAGTGCTTAAGCACGGCGGACAAGCGTTAATAATGCTTTACAACAGACACTCTTTAAATGAAGTCATACATAGAATCACAAGAATTCCTTTTGAGGAAAAAGATACTGTTTGTCCGGTTGTTCGAAGATTTTCAACCAAAGAAACCGGGAAACTTTTTCGAAAATTTTCTTCGCTGAAAATAAAAAAAGAATACCTCTATGGTGAAGGCTATGGAAAAATTTTTTGGCTTACACCCCTCTGGATTTATAAGCCAATGTCATCACTAATTGGTTGGCATCTAATGATCAGAGCCACTAAATAAACGATTATGGCTAAATTTCACCTCATCAAGAACGAAACGTTACGCGCACTGGCTGCTCCTTTAAGTGGTGGCCGGGCAGCACTTTATGTAAAACCCACAATTGCGGCAATCTACATAACAAAATTCTGTAACTCGCGGTGCACTATGTGCGATTTTTGGCAAAATGATAAGGATCCCAACGAACTTAGTAGTGAACAATGGGGAATCATATTTTCCAGGTTAAAGGCCTTTGGTGTAGAGTACATCGGGGTCAATGCATCTGGCGAACTATTTACCAGAAGAGATGCTTTCAAAATACTCAGCCATATTAAAGATCTCGGAATGGACTTCGGTGTCAATTCTAATGCCACTTTGTTTACTTCTTCGAAATCTAAACAACTAGCCAAACTGAACCCCAGAGCGGTAACAATAGGCCTTGAAGGCGTAGGCAACGAAATGTACTTAGCCACTCGCGGACTCAAAAACGGCTTCAACAAAATTACAAGAAGCATCGAAAATCTCAAAAATGCGGGAATATCAAATATCGGCATTGGTACCGTACTAATGCGAGAAAATATTGATCACTGGGTAAAGCTTGTTGAATGGGCGCGGGACACAGGCATATCAGGTGTTCGTTTCACTGCCCAGCACGACAGTTATTTTAATCCCTTATCTGACCCAAAAATGTCCTCTTATACAAATCCAGAATTTATAAATAAGGTCGAGAGTGAAATTGAAAAATTAATTCTGTTTAAAAAGCATCACGGTATCGTACGAAATAGTAGTAAATATTTACGACAGGTTAGTGATTTCTATAAAGATCAAATGAATTTCTTTCCTTCTCCTTGCATTCAGGGTGGAAATCGTATTGAGCTTGATGTGTATGGGAATGTAACCCTGTGCTCATTTCTGACTAAATCTCTGGGCAATCTTCTTAAAGAAGATATGAATACTATCTGGAATTCAGAGATGCACAAGAAAGCAAAACATGATGCATTCGAAGGAAAATGTCCGAGATGTTACCTGTCATGTTATGCAGAAGAAAATTTCCGGTTGTCGCCTTCTGGAGTCTTTCCTACCATGAGCAACTCGATTGAGCGTGGAATCAGGTTGCTTGCAAAAAGTTAGATATATTTCTTTCTAGGGTTTTATTATTAATCCCTGCCCCGTAGGTAGCTGTAAAATTTCCACGTCATTTTCTGTTGCAAACTCATCAGCGCCTTTTTTTTGTGCCTCGTGCCCGGAAAACCCGTAATCGTCAAGAACGACCATTCCTCCCCGAGCCATTTTTGGCCAGAAATATCGGAGTGCAGCAACTTCTGGCTGTGTACAGTTCATATCAATAGAAAGGTATGCAACTTTTTCAATGTCGACCGTAACAAGGGAATCTGGTACTACACCTTTTACGATTACAACATTATTATAGTCACGAAAGCTCTTCATTACGAATTCGTAACTGTCAGTATAATAATTTCTCCTCGCAGCGCGATCTTCCTCGGTCACCTGCTCTGGCACCAATCCACAATAGGTGTCAAATAAATAGAATTTCCTGTCTTTCATTTGTTTAAAATCGATGTAGCGCATGACAGACATTGAGAGAAACGCCCTGTTGACACCACATTCGACATAGTCCCCCCCAAGCTTACTGGCATTCGTTGCCGCCCACTGTGTAACATGTGCTCGCCAACGTATATTTATGCCCTTTTGCTGATTAAGCGCGGCATTGTAAGCATGGATAAATCGTGGATTCTTGATAAAGTCACAATTATTTACTGTTACTAGCCCATCTTCCCGGTAGGCGGGAGAAAAAAGCACCCGAATAAAATCATAAACACTTTTGGCTCCAGGTATTTTCCCGATTAACAAGCGTAGCTTGTGAGCAACTGAATATCTAAGCATACCGATTACATTCCAAGTCTGTGTATCCTGTTATCTGGTTTTCAAACCTGCTTTACTTGACCGCAGACCAGAAAAACCACCGATCCAGAAATTTTTTAAGTGGGCCTTTTGCAAGTGGTGAAAGCACATACCTTTGCACCATTTCAAAAAAAGTTATTTTTCTGTTTTGAAAGGAAAAAACAGAGAATGTAAATTTCAGGAACCCGTTGGATATCGCCTGATTTCGAAGGACATCTGGATAAATGGGTCGCTCATCTGGGCTGAATACTTTTAGTCTAAGCGGCCCGCCACGCATAAAGATCTTGTTCTGAATGCTGTGGGCATTTGGATCGTAACCGATCAATCGTCCGCCTGCCCTGAGAACTCGATAACACTCATTCAACATCTCGGCTTCACGACCAGGAATATGATGGAAAAATGCTGCCGCAACAATTAAGTCAAAAACATTATCCATGAAAGGTAGTTTCAGGGCATCGGTCTGTACTGATTGGACAGGTGAGTATGTTAGAAGGTTAAAAGAAATATCTATACAAATACATTCAGTTTCGGGCGCCTGTGCCAGGATTCTGCTAATCATTCCTGAGCCACCACCTACATCCAACACTCGCCCATGACCTTCCCAGGACATCCACTTTCGCAAACGATTCTGATCAAATGAGGAGAGAGAAACATAGTCTTGCTGACCCATTTCTTCCCAAAACACTCGCTCACTATCATAGTGCTTTTTTTTCGTCTGCGAGATGATATTCTCCCTATGTGTACGATTTTTTCTGATACAACATAATAAACATGGCAGGAAGCCAGGCAAGTATCAATACCGTCAATCTGAGCACAAGATAAGCAGTAAGCACTGTCGCTGATTCTGCACCCAGACCCGCGAACAAACCTATTGCGATAAATTCCACCGTGCCAAGCCCATTCATTGTAATAGGAAGATATGCGATCAGACCAGCCGCCATGGCAATACTTGTAACTGCAATAAATGGCAATTCTGGCTCACCCATTAAATTTAGCGTTATCCAATAAGCCAAACCGGTCAACAAAATTTTTATTAGTGTAAGTAATACATTGAGCAATACTCGTTGTGGAGCCTGTATAAGAATTCCAGTGAACTCGCTAGCTGAATTCTTAAACGCATCTTGCGCCCGCCGTCCCAGTGATCCTGGTGTAAACTGTATTTTTGT
>CAJVYT010000353.1 GCA_913009765.1 uncultured candidate division Zixibacteria bacterium | reverse complement strand
CGCGCTCTTAGAAGAGGAAGCGCTCATCTCGGAAAGTTCGCGGGCCCCCCTGCTCCTGAATTTCCCCGCCCGCCTGGCAGGGCAGTGGATGCCGGGATTGTTTCCGGAAAAGCAACCCCCGGCCGACAGAAGACAGCCTGCTCAAGGTAAATGAACTTACCTGAAACGGGACGGAATTTGAGCGCTTGACGGTGTCAATCGTATTTTTGAATTAACGGAGGGGATCATGAGAATTGAAGAAGCAGTTGAGTGCATGTCGAAGATCAATCTTCATCGTATCCTTGACAGTTATACCAAAGACACGCTTAAGCCTGATGAAGAGACCTCTCGGAAACGCATAATCTCTGATCGCGACATCCTTCAAGACCCCGAGAACATCGCAAAGCGAATGCAGTTTGCGGGTGTTTCATTTGACACAAAAGCCCTGGCTTTTTTTCTGATGGAGACTCTGCTGAGTGCGGACCAGTACCAGTCTGATGAGCAAACAATTATCGCCAGCGTCAGAGACTACGAGAAGAGGATTATTGATGAAGCGAGCAGCCCGGAGGCCTTCAAATACAAAGACACCGCTGCGGTCAATACTTATAAAACCGTGCTGGAGGTCGCTCTCGAAGATGATGTTATCAGTGATGATGAAAAACGACTTCTTGCCAGACTAAGAATGTATGTTGGCCTATCCCTTAATGATCACCATCTTATCCAGGCCAGCCTGAACAAATTCCCTAAAGCCGGGAACGACATTCATACAGAAAAAGAAATCAAAAACGGGTTGGTCGATTTACAGCGGCGTGGAGCTGTCTTTCATTGCAATCAATGCTCTGGTGGCCCGGTTTACATGATCCCTGAAGAAATTGTTCCCGGTGTGAAACTTGTCGTTGGAATAGAACTTACCAGGGATGCCTATGGTCTCTTGTTGGACAAACTCACAGTTGAGGCTCTCAGGCAAATCCTGGATGCGAATGGATTGCCGACTTCAGGGAAAAAGGATGAAAGGATCCAGAGGGTGCGGTCGGCAGATATTCAACCCAGTGATGCTCTGGAGGTACTTTCAAATGATGAGTTATACGAGCTGTGTAAAAAACTGCCGGGAGTAAATGTCAGTGGAAGTAAGGCTGCAAAAACAAGAAATATCATTCAGCACTTTGACAAATTGAGGGTTGTTGTGTGTGATGATACCGCCGATAGTCGTGGAAAACTTTATGAATACTATGTCGAACTTGCAACTCGGGATAGAGAGAATTTGCTGTCCAATAAAGTAATCAAAAAAGATAAGGATATGGATTCTGCTTTCGAGGAGGCAACCCGATATCTTTTCGAGAATAAATTGGGACTATCGCTTGAGCCGATGCCTGGCAGCGAACATGCTGATGGGACATTGAGGTTTCCCAAATCAAAAGAATTGTTCATGTGGGACACCAAGAGCAAAGAGACCATTTATGATTTCCCCAATGAACATTTCAACCAATTCAGGCGCTATATCCACAACTCAACGGAGCGTGTGAATTGTTTTATGGTGATTGCACCTGAAATTTCAGATAAGGCGGAGGAGAATGCTTATCGGCTTAAAACTCAATCTGGGACGGATACGGATTTGTCCCTCATAAGCGCGGATGATCTTAAATGGGTGGCGGAAAACTGGAGATCCTATGCGACCAATGGCAATTTTACTTTGGATGTTTTTAATTTTACAGGGATTCTTAATCGCGGGAGTTTGAAGAAGAGGATGAAGATTTTTTTGAAGTAAAGGAGCCGAGGTGGAGCTCAAACAAAAAGCTGCATAAAAAAAGCGACATCTTACTTGACATCGACCGAAACACATAGGCACAGCCGAAGATATTTCTGCCGGTCTTGGGGTTGAGAAAATCATCAAGAGCTACAATTAATCTGCCGTTGGTCTCCGGCTCTGGTATCAGCTTCCATAACCGAATCCAAAGTCTGTTCCAGGGGATCTTCGGCGAAGCCATGAATCGATAGTACTTTTTTCTTTTGATAGAGAACCCGAACAGAGTCTCAAGTGCCCGAAGAAGATTGGAGGTTCGGGAGGAGGTAAACGGCAGAATGATTGCGAGCAAGGTGTATATGAACCATGGTCCCCTCTCTTCCCCTTTTCCGGATTGGGCAAATTCTTGTTTGAGTTCACCGAGCAATGAATGTAGTATAAGCATGCGAGGTCCTTGTTATGATTTGTTTTTTTGCAATTACAAAATACCATAACTTGGCCTCGCTTTCACTACTAACCAGCTATTTTATATATAAAAAATTGAATAATTTCAACATGTTATAAACGGCGAAATTTTCATTATCTTATTGGAATTATTAAGAATCTGCCATGACCCTTTTCCAGGCGTTGTAATTTGACCCAGATCAACCACCGAAAAAAACGGGAAACTTCAGTGGAACAAAAATGCTAAATGTTTTATATTGACATTTTATGCTTGACAAAGAATAGAGGCTTTCTTTGAAGGAATCCGAAAAAATGTTTAATCCCGAATTTGTTGATCAAGAGGCCAGTATCGTATTGGTTGGCAGTTTTAATCCGAAAATATTCCATCCGCAATGGTTTGCACGTCATGAAGTTGTCCCCGAGGTTGATCTCGAAGGAGCGGATGTTGAGATAATACATCCTGAAATCGCCAAGTTTACTTTCCCATGGGTAAACATTGAAGTGCTGCAGAATCGTTTTACAGCTCGTACGAAAGATGTTGCACATTACAGCCCGCTAAGAGATCTGGTTATTTCAACGTTTTCTCTACTGGCTCACAGCCCGGTGAGACAATTTGGTATGAATCTGACAATGCTTTATACTGCGAACGATGAGGATTCCTGGCATAAAATTGGTGATACACTTGCTCCAAAAACAGTATGGGAAAAGTCCTTGCCGGAGCGTGTAGGTCTTTTGTCGATGAGAGTACAAAGCCAAAGAACTGATAAATTACCAGGAAAAATAACAGTATCTGTTGAGTCACGTCCGGAATATGGAGTGAGCATTAGTTTTAATAGTCATGTTGACCTAGGAGAAGATGATAGTTTGCAAGATATTTTATCTGAGTACTGGGAAGCAACTATTGATCAAGGAAAAATGATCTGCGAAACAACGATTCGTGAGGCGTTGAAGTAATGGGGAATCTACAAACTGCAGTTCCTTATAGTGTGGATAGCACATTTCCAGCTTCTGCTGAACCGATTTTTAGAGAACTGAAAAGAAAAAATCTACTAGATTGGTCTGGAAATCAATTGGACAGCCTACCAACCGAAGACAATCCTGGCACATCGATACAAGTTCCTAAGCATGCGATTGCCACCCCGTTGAAAAGAATCAAGGGTGCTTTTCGTTTATTGCAGATGTGGGAAGGGCGTGTTCTCAGCATTGATACTGAGAAGAATGAATTTTCGTCTGTTATTTCGGATAAAACAAACACAGCTTTTCCTGATGAACAAATTACCCTTAGCGTTGAAGAAGTTTCAAGAAATGACCTTCAATTGTTGAAAGAAGGGGCTGTCTTCTATTGGTCTATCGGATATGCGGATTATCCCGGGCGTCCCAGAACAAGAGAGTCACGTATCCGATTCAGAAGGTTGCCTAAATGGACGCGTCGGGAACTGAAAAAAGCAAGAGAGATAGGAGCGGAACTTGCCGAAATCTTTTCTTCCTATTAACAACGCCCTCCCCCGTCCATATGAATTAGAAGTCTCAATTTTCGGCCCTGGAGTCGGAGAATGTATAGTTATTCATTTAGGTGATGGGCAATGGATGATTGTTGATTCCTGTTTAGATCCTTCCTCCAAACAATCCGTTTCTCTTCAATATCTTGAAAATCTCGGCGTAGATATCGCGACTGCTGTCAAAGTTGTTCTGGTAACCCATTGGCATGATGATCATATCCGTGGTTTAAGCATGGTTGTGGAAAAATGCAAATCGGCCCGAGTCTGCTACTCTGCCGCATTGCTCAAACAGGAGTTTTTGAGCTTGGTGAGTACATATTCAGGCAGACTGTCACTTGTCGATCGCCATACAGCTGGAACGAAGGAAATTTCATGTGTTATAAAAGCGTTGGAGAGTCGTGTGCGCGATAATGTAACATACTGCACTGACAGCATGGTTCCTGTTGTCGCGGACAAAGTATTGTTTGAAGCCAATACCAGGGATTGCAGATGCACTGTCAGGTCGTTGTCGCCATCAGATAAAGCATTTGAAAAGGCTCTTATATCTTTTTCTCAAATGATTCCTGATGAGAATGATGAAAGAGTGACTCTCACAAGTCATAATATTCAAAATCATAACGCTATAGCCCTTTGGATTCAGTTTAATGATCAAAAAATATTGCTTGGCTCTGATTTGGAAGAGACAGGTAATCCGCAAATGGGATGGTCAGCAGTTGTTGATTCAGTTGTTCGTCCAACTGGAAAAGCTGGCATCTTTAAAATCCCTCATCATGGTTCACCCAATGGACACCATGATAAAGTTTGAGATCGGAAGAGCACACGTCTGAACTCCAGTCACACTGATATATCTCGTATGCCGTCTTCTGCTTGAAAAAAAAAAAAAAATAAAAAAAAATACAAAAAACAAAAAAAATAAAAAAAAAAAAGAACAGAACTCAATGTGTACCACATAACTGCACACTACACACCGACTGTTGGCTACATTACATGAGCACCACCACTAATTAGTATT
>CAJVYT010000352.1 GCA_913009765.1 uncultured candidate division Zixibacteria bacterium | reverse complement strand
TTTTCATATATATTTTTTTTTTTTTTTTTCAAGCAGAAGACGGCATACGAGATATATCAGTGTGACTGGAGTTCAGACGTGTGCTCTTCCGATCTAAACGGTAGACTATATATATAAAAATATCAATTCTGCAAATGATCCTTCAATACGAAAAGCATCAACTGCCACGGAAAATAAAGTATCATTGGTAAACCGTTTTGCGCCAAAAGCCAATAAATACCAGCTAAAGTCAAGTGAAGTAGAGATTCAAAAATTAATTGCTACTGATGTTCTGGCAGAAGGTTTGAATCTGCAGGATTGTGATAAGATAATTAATTATGATTTGCATTGGAATCCTGTAAAATTAATTCAACGTTTTGGAAGAATTGATAGGATCGGTTCTGAACATGACGAAATATTTGGCTTTAATTTTTTACCAGAGACTGAATTAGACCGCAATTTAAATTTGCATGAGATAGTTCATCGTAGAATTCAGGATATTCACGATACTATTGGTGAAGATGCTAAAATACTGGATGAGAGTGAGCAGATTAATGAAAAAGAAATGTATGCCATTTATGAAAAGGACCATAAACAGTTAGCTTTATTTGAAGAAAAAATTGATAAAGAGAGTATTAGTTTTAATGAAGCAGAAGAAGAACTGCGAAAATTGTATGAAAATGATCCGGATAAATATAGAGCTATTGCTTCATTGCGCGATGGGATTCGTTGTGCCGTAAATTCAGATGGTAAAAGTCATTACGTTTTTTGTCAGGCTGACCGCTATTCTCAACTTTATCTTGTTGACCAAAATGGTTATATTTTAGAAAAAGAAGTCACTAATATCCTGGCGAAGCTTAAACAGCAAATTGGGAAAACACCTGTTGCCATTCCAGTGGGCTTTAATCCTGTTGTAAAAAAAGTGAAAGATAGATTCGTTGAAGAGATTGTAAATCGTTATATTGAATTGAAACACGGCTCTTCAATAACTTCCGAACGTCGATACATAATAAAAGAATTGAAAAAGATATTCGAGGAAACTAAAAGTGATGATATAAAAGCGCAAGTTGAGCTTTTTGAAGAAGTATTCCGTCAAATCACCCGCCCGGCAGTTTTAAGTGAATTACGTAAATTAAAGCGTAATGTAGTCACCGGCAGACCCTTATTAGACAGGCTAACAGAAATATGGCATCGGCATAGTTTGTATGAAGTTTCTTCAAAAGGGATGATGGATTCTGATATACCACCAGTTCCAAAGATTATTTGTGGTGAACTGATGTAAAAAATTATTTTTATTGAAAATCATAGTATTGAATAATTGTTGATATATAAAATAAACAAACATATAATCCATTGTTCAACCCGAATTTAGCAGCCGTTTTCATTTTGGAATATTTCCCGGATTTGGCTGTGGTTTTGTGCCTTTTTCTATGTTCATTTCCTGTTGTTAAAGCGGGTTAGTTGCAGATCGTTATATCCAAAATAAATATAAAAAATAAAATATCTACAAAAAAAATACCCCAGACGCACATACTGGGGTATACTCAGTTAGAAATGAAATTTTCAAAGGTGGAATTAACATTTCTTCTTGATTGGCTTTGGCTTTGAACGACGATAGGGTTTGACTTTAATAGTCTTGGGTCCCGGTTTGCCCTTCGTTCTCACTGGACGGCATATTGTTTGTGTCATATTTTCACCTCCCTTCGAATCGCCTAAAGTTTTGCATATTTGTCGTTTAAGAGCTCCAAATTTTGTTTTTATTGATCACTCAATTATTTGGCCTATAATCTAATGCTGATTTGTTAAGATTTTTTGCCAAGCAGTTTGCCAAAAACTGATTTTATCAGCAATAGTTAATAGGTTGAACAAAATTTTAAAGGGAGTATATGGCTAAATGATTGACAAAGAAACACTCGACGCGTTGAATGATCAAAGCTGGCCGGAGATAATCTTAAAATTAAAAGGCTATGCAATCAACAAAGTGCATAGGCTCATTTGGAGAAGAGGTCGTCAATCGCTGCCTATAGGTTACGAAACAGCAGACCTAGCCAATAAGGCCATCGAGCAAGTTTGGTTGGGTGAAAGAAAATGGAACCGTGAAAAGCAGCCAGATTTGCTGAAGTTTCTTATGAATGCAGTGGATAGTATTGTAAACAACCTGGTTGAATGTGCAGAACATAAATACATGAGTAATTCATCGGCTGATGAAATACACGAAAAAAACCACCCTGCTTTAGCAACGCCCATCGTTGATTGTGATAATAAAATTGATTACCCCAAATTATTCAGAGCCATCCATACCTGTGCTAAAGGTGATGAAGATTTAGAATTAATACTGCTATATTTAGAGGAGGGGAAAAAACCCAAGGAGATAGCTGATGAATGCGGATTAGAAAGAGAAAAAGTTTATCAACTAATAAGGAAGTTAAAAAGACGCGTAGAAAAAGCAGGGATAAAAATAGAACAATTTACTGTGGAGGAATTATGAGCAAAAGATCGGAATTAAATCCGAAAAAAGCTCTAAAGAACATACTTTGTGCGTTTGATGAAGCTACTTTAGAAAGCATTGAAGAAGCGAAAGTTGTGATACGTGATGCCGGTTTAGACCCGGATGAAGAACTGGAAAAAGGAATGCAAATTATAAAACGGTTACAGGGAAAAGCGCGGTTAACAATTGCACAGGAAAAGGGTAAAGAGCTGATGCAGTTAGCGAAAGAAAAACTTGCTGAATTCCAACAATTATTTACCGGTGATCCGAAAAAAAAATTTGCTGAATTTTTGGCTGAAAGCGGTAGCGTTGCATTCCGAAAACTGGAATCTTTTGATGATGAGGAAGCACTGGAAATGTTGAGTGAAACAGAGTTGCTTAAACTTATTGAAATGCTGAATAAAGAATCAGAAAAAAAAGATAAATAATACCATGTCGAGTAGAGCCGAAAATTTAGCCCAGAAAATTATTTACGAATATGGCATTTGCGACCCCCAAGATATTTTGTTGGAAGGAATTGCCTACGAGCGTGGTGTTATTATAAACGAAAAGCCGATTAAAGGTGCAGAAGGAAGATTAATTACGGATCAAGCCAATGGAATTATTGTTGTTAATTCAAATATTCGAGAACCAGGCAAAAAGCGTTTTGTCATCGCACATGAACTGGGACATTTCGCCTTGCATCGCGACTCAGAAAAAATATCAATTTGTGATCAAGAAGCATTTATAGATTGGCATAAAAACCGCCCCTATGAAACTGAAGCAAACGAATTTGCAGCAGAGCTATTGATGCCAACAAGTATATTTCGAAAGGCATGTCAAAGCGATGAGCCAAATGCTGAAATCGTTAAAACAATGGCAGAAATGTTCGACACGACGCTTACAGCTACTGCCATTCGCTATGTAGAAATAGGTTGGTTTCCAGCAGTTCTAGTTTGTACACATAATAAGATAATCCGTTGGTATCGAAGGAGTATCGATTTTCCATATTATTTTCTTCCGATTGGAACTGAAATAAGCAAACAAACCTCGGCATTTGATTTTTTTGAAAAGGGAATTGTGCCTGAAAATCCGGAAATTGTATTGCCAACGGCATGGTTTGATGACCACCGTCTCATTGATCAATATTTTTATGAGCATTGCCTGGTGTTACCAAGTTATAATATTGTTCTCAGTCTGATTTGGGAATATGAGGTATAAATTTATTTCCAATTTGATGATTTGTCTCAAAATATTTATAATCATCTTTAATTATCAATTCGTATATGTTGGTGATTGCCACATTATTTGTTTGGTATGTAATAAATCGCTGTAGCCGATGCGAGTGTTTAGTGGTTTTAAAACAGCAAGCTTGACTGCCAAGGGTCGGTGTGTTTATATCGTTTTGAAGTCTCTATCTCGCGCGGTTAACCGCCATCCGAACCCCGAAGCAAGACCTCGGTTAGGATGGTGTAAAGCCGGACAAGAATATTTGAATTACTCTCTCAGATTTACGGCGAAGTGTATCAAAACTATAATCTTGATTTCCCAAATAAATTAGCTGATTTTAAACCCAATGAAGTTAACGCTTCTCTGAAAGAAATACTGAGTGAATTACAAAACTATCGTGGACATACTACTTTTATTAGAGCTAAAAAGTTGCCGAATGTTGATTATTTTGTTAAAAATCCCGGCTTTATTTTAGAATTCGATGAATCCCAACATTTTACCAAACCCCGAAACATAGCTTTAAATAAATATCCGGATAATTTAAAATTAGGCTTTGATAAATCCAAATGGGAGAATTTAAGTACAAAACTCGACAAAAAAGACAACGACCCTCCATTCAGGGATGAACAAAGAGCTTGGTATGATACATTGCGAGATTTTGCGCCTGTTTTTTTAGATATAAAACCAACCATAAGATTATTCGCAAGTGACTTTGTATGGTGTTCACTTAACCCTAACAATGATCATGATATTGAGCTGTTCAAAAACTTATTGAAACAAAATGAAAAATTATAGAACGACTGTTGTAAAAAATAACCCGGAATATGTGAGTACAAGCCTATTGTTAATAAACAAAAAGAAGGATGGATTATTTAAAACAAATAATAATGAGATAGTTGAATTGAAATTTGATTGTCTCGGCAGATCGGAAGAGCGTCGTGTAGGGAAAGAGTGTAGATCTCGGTGGTCGCCGTATCATTAAAAAAAAAATAACAGCACA
>CAJVYT010000351.1 GCA_913009765.1 uncultured candidate division Zixibacteria bacterium | reverse complement strand
AATAGAGACACAGCTACGGGCGAACTTACATTTGCTGCCCGGTTTATAGATGGCGAATCCCTGGTAGATGGGCTTAACGGTGCAACGGATGTAATAGTATCTTCCGATGGGAATAATGTATATGTTTCATCATATTACGACAACTCTGTGGCTGTATTCGATAGAAATATATCAACAGGAGAATTAAGTTTTGTCACTCTTTTTAAGGATGGTGTCGATGGGATCGATGGTTTGGGTTCTGCAAGATCTGTTATAGAATCGGTAGATGGTTATAACATTTATGTTGCAGGAGGAACAGACGATTCGGTAGCAATCTTTAGCCGCGATAGTGAGAATGGAACGCTTTCATTTAAGGCATTTCTTAAAAATGGCATAGATGGGGTTAAAGGGCTCGACGGTGTAAGAGGGCTTGCAATTTCTAATGACGGTAAAAATATTTATACTGCTGCCTCTACAGATAATACAGTTTCTGTTTTTAACCGCTTTGCAGATTAATCGTTAGCGTCAATTTACCCGCACCGCATCTACCCTTAAGAGCCATAGCATGCGATATTTTCCTAAAAAAAGTATTTGTAACAGAGGGAAAATATGGCGAAGGCTAATAAAGTGTAGATTCCCTCAAAATAGTTGAAAATAGTTAGATAATATCACGGATTATAATTCTATTCATAAAACCGTTGACAAAACGCTTAATTTGTATTAAATCATTAGTATGATACTATTTTAGTATCATTAATCGGAAGGGAAAATGAAGTTACTGACAAGGAATACGGATTATTAAGACAGGGTAAAGATATTAGCGAGGTTTTTGAAAAACTTGGAAAAGCGGGATTTAAAATCGACAAGACAGTATTTAAAGCGGGTCATTCCAAAAGATGATAAGTTTATCTATCATTACCGATGCTTAAAGAATCACGTAAAAGGTAGAACAAGCTGCACTTTATAAGAAGACCTGTATTATCAGGTGTTGCTGCAGGAATAGCATTATTAGTAATATATTTCTCGGTCCTTACATTTGCGAATTCCTTTCGGCATGCGGTAGAGCGGTTTGGAGAGATGTGGTACTGGGTGATTTTGCTTGTTGCAGGATTCGGGATCCAGGCTTGTCTGTACACTTATATACGTATGGTATTTAAATCGAGAAAGGAATCCGGGGTTGCTGCTTCGACGGTAGCTGCAGCAGGAGGAATATCTACAACGTCGATGATTGCCTGCTGCGCACACCATGTAACCGATTTTTTACCGATACTCGGGGTATCGGCTGCAATGATCTTTTTTAATCGATTTCAGAATCTATTTATTATTACAGGAGTCCTATCTAACGTAATAGGAATTAATTTGATGTTAAAAATAATTCAGGAACATAACTTGTATCAAAAAGGAACATGTGTTTTTTCTGTTGTTATGAGAATTAATATGAAAAAAACACTCTATGTTACCGGTATTTTCAGTGCTATTACTTTTTTAGTAATACTATACACAAGTCTGTAAAGAGGGTTAAAAAATGAAAGCAAACAAGATTCTATTATTCGGATTATCCATTGTAATTGGTGCAGGATTAATCTTTGCACTCATAAAGGTTACAAAAACTCCATTCGCTGCAAGAGTAACTGCAAAAGCTTATGAAGATAATAAAACAGCTAAAAAACCTTTGTACACCCCGGGGTTTAAATTAATTCGTTCGGGGAGTATGGACAGCGGCGATGTTTTAATAGAATTGACACCTGAAGAGTTTAAAAACGGAAAACTTATAGTTAGGTTTGCCGTCAACACTCATTCTGTAAATCTGAGTCGGTTTTATCCCAAGTTTGACATTTCCAAAAGTTAATTCCTTACTATAAAAGAAAATATAAATTCAATTTCGTTCACGTTGTATCTACATTGCTCTTTTATGCGAAATATTAACTATATTTTCCTCATTAATTCCAGTCTAATTCAGATAATCAACCCCTAAATCCAATACCAACTGGTCTTTATCTGACTTGCTTTTGGTCTTCTGAAACGATAGCTTTTCAGGGTTCATAGCATTCCGAACCCCTAAGCTGCTCAAAACCTTTTTCACACTATTGTCTATCTTTGTGGAAATGTATGATGTCTTTGTGGCTTTGCCATTTTCCGATTTAAACTCTAAAGGAATCAATCGAACATCGTCTAACTCTTCAAAAAGTGTCATCATCGTTAATGGCTCTTCCCCGGTTCTTCTTATCTTCTTAACCGCCTTGTCGTATTTATCGTAAGCTTCCGGAAATATCTCTTTGACCTTCTTCTCCATCAAGGTCTCAATCAAGAGTGAAAAATAACTGATCATAACATGCCCTCGGATGCGGGTTTCCTTGCGTACAAAGATCGGACGAACATCAAACTCATCCTTGACAATCCGAAATGCCTGCTCCACCTTTTGCAGCGACTTATAGGATTTCTCAATTTCTGCTTTATCCATCTGCTCAGAAACTTCCGTCTGAATGAAATAACGGCCATCCAGGCTTTCTTCTTCCTCTATAACAACTGTCATTTCCTGAACTTCCAATCGATAAACACCGTCCTTTTCCTCTATCTTTTCCATGCTAAGGTTATACAATCTCGTTATATGCTTTTTGGAGAGGAATAATTTTAATCTGTCATTCGACTTCTTAACCGTTTTCAAATCCCCTTCCAGCTTGGCTTCCCCTATGAGCTTGAGAAATAAAGCGATATTTCTATCACGTTTCCTCCGTGTCTTCTTGGCTACCTCCTTATTGTATCCGGCTATGAATCGAATCTCCTTTGGATATTTCTTCTGAAGCACAGGTGACAAATCAGAATAGCCAAACTCCTGAAGCGGTTCGTCAGGGTTTTTCACCACTTTACCAAGCAGATGATCAATCACTTTACGATTCCTCTTCTGTAATCCCAGGATGTACTCGTATTCATGCCCTTCGATCATCTCTATATTCTTAATAGTTATCATCCCCCGATCACCCACAATAATGGCTTTCTCGATTCCAAATCTCTCCTTCAAATCCTCTACCACCTCTTGCACAGTGGTCTTGTCTAATCGATTTCCTTCAAATACATGATGGGCGATCGGAATCCCATCCCGGCTCATAACAAGGCCCACAACGATCTGATCTAAATCCCCTCGTTTGTCACGGGAAAATCCTTTCTCTCCGATTTCTGCTTGCTCGCCTTCAAAATAGGTGGAGGTAATATCGTATAGGATCAAACTGTTATCCAGCCCATATCCCAAAAGCCGGTAATACAATTGCTTTTCGATGTTTTCCTTCGCCTTGCACAAATAGTCTAAGGCTCTGTAGTAGGTATGAAGTTGTTCATCTTCATCCTCCGGGAAGTTGACAAAGTTCTTCATCTGGCAGAACAAGGAACGATAATACCAGCGGAAACAGGCCAGCTTGCTCCCCGGCTCGGAAAATCTATTGGCAGTTTGAATTAGAGCAATACGAGAAACTGCAATCTCCACTTTTTCAGAGACAGCGCAATCGATAATCTGCTCCAGACCCAACTGATGCCACAGAGCAATAACCGGTAAAATGCTACCATAGTGGTACCCTTTACCCGCTTCGAAGTCGACCTTGCCGAATCTTTTCTCCATACCTGTAGCCCGGATAAATGAGGCGGTTAACCGCTCGATTTGATTCTCGGACATTTTTGTGATATTGCCCAGACTCGCCAGGACCCGGGTTGCTGGTTGACCCTTCTCATTTCTGTAAGAAGTGACGAATTGGAGGTATGTATTGTCGTTAGAGGTGGAGGTGCGGAAACGTGCCATGGCTTCTCCAATGTATCTACTTATTCAATAAGAATTATAGCATTATTTATTATAACTGTCAACAATTATTCTAAGAATAAACTAATATATTTAGATGTATTTGTATCTACACTGTTTTTAAGCAAAAAAACGTGAAAAAGACTATTTGCTTACATAGTATAGAATTACAAAATGAGTACTCACCCAAATTCGCTGAAAATCACCGATTTTTGCCATCAAGTGTCAAACCTGGGATATATAAAAGGGGTGGAGGATTGTCTGGTTAATGCTGCCATTACATTTGATCGGTTTCATGTGATTAAATTGCTTAACAAGGCTGTAGATAAGGTCAGGAAAGAGGAACGAATGAGAGAACCGATTTTAAAATCTACTAGATATATCTGGCTTAAGAATCCAAAGAATCTAACAGTCAAGCAAACAGAAACTCTTAATTCGCTTTCAAAGCTAAAGCTTAAAACTGCACGAGCCTATCGTATGCGGCTGGTTTTTCAGGATATTTTTACCCTGCCGTTTGTAAAGGCAATTGAAGCATTGAAAAGTTGGTATGGGTGGGCTGTTCGCTCTAGGCTTGAAGCCATAAAAGAATTTGCAAAGATGCTAAAACGTCACTGGGATGGTATTGTTCGTTGGTTTAAAAGCAGGCTCACAAACAGCATTCTTGAAGGTTTAAACAGTCTTGTTCAAGCAGCTAAGGCACGCGCAAGAGGATACCGGTCTACTAAAAACTTTAAAATCATGATCTATATGGTAGCTGGTAAAATGGGTTTTCTATCCACATGAAACGTCGAAGAGCCGATTTAATTGTATTCACTCTTTTAAAATCTAATCGCTTTATTTTAAATCAAAGAATTTAAAAGGATTCTAAGATGATTAAAAATGACAGTGAAATTGACACTACCTACCAGGGTATAACCATTAAAG
>CAJVYT010000350.1 GCA_913009765.1 uncultured candidate division Zixibacteria bacterium | reverse complement strand
AAGAAAGAGGAATTATAATGCTTAACACGCCAATGATAAAATTTATAATGATAATTTTGGGAGTGGCAACATCGTATTTTCTAAGCATTCAATCCATAAAAGTAGACCTTGCCGCAAAGGCAGAGATGAAAACTGTTGAGCTATTAGACAAAAAACTTACAAATATAGAGTATATATTAAATCAGGGAGTTTTGTCAAAAGAACAATTCTATCAATTTTCACAAAAAATTGATCATCGTTTAAGTAAAATAGAATTTTTACTGGAAAATAAAAAAGGAGATCAGGTTGGAAGCAATTAAAAAAGATATTGAAGATCTGTTACTTGTTCAAGAGCAGCTCAAATCGGAACAGTTAGAAAAAATTGATTTTGATAACTTAATTAAACAATTGGAGAAAACAAAGTCGCTTTATGAAAACTATCTGCTGCTCAATTCTGAATTTAAAATTCTAAAAGAAAATGTCATACACAAAATAACAATCATGAGAAAAGCAACTGAAGCGGTATCAAAAAAGAGACCGAATATAAAAGAGCTTGAAACTGAATTGGCAGAACTTGCATCTGTAAATTCTTTAAAACTTTTACAAATATTTGAGAAAACAGAAACAAAATATCACTCAGCTTTTCCATCGACGTTCCAAGTTGCAAACTATAACAGAAATAAAACAAAAGATTATAAATCATATAAATAATTGCGGGATTTTTATCCCTATATAGCGGGAGTTCTCCCTTCAAAAATAACTTTTTAATGAGGTAATTATGTCAATTAGAAATCAAAATTTAGAAACAGTAGCACCCATTTTGGCAACATTTAAAATTTCACAAACTTTAAATGTCGATGATTTAAAAGATACAAATATTGGTGAACCGGTTGCTGTCAGCGGCAATAGTGAAGTTGGACCCTTGGCATCAGACGGTCAATTACTGGGTAAACTTATAGCTTTAACGCTCACCGACAATGATGATGGCGAAAGAGTGGCAACAGTACAAATCGGAGGTGTATGCAGATTGGCTATTTCAGCTACATATCCAACTATCGGAAATCGGGTTGTAGGAGGAGGAAACGGCACAGTCAAACAGGCTCCTACGGTTGCTTCAGATCCTGACGGTGGCAATGTGTCAAGAGGGACAGTGTTAGATGTTAACGGTACGACTGATTGTATCATTTTATTAAATTAAGAAAGGAACTATAATGGACTTTAATCAATTTTCTCATTCACATTTTATTGCCAAACAGATGCAAAATGATAGCTTGTTTCAGCCAATTGGAGATATTGATCTCAGCCGGGCAGCATCGATTGAAATCTCAAAAGAACTCTATGCTGAAGCAGATAGCAAAGGATTTACCTTAACGGAGTTATTGGAATCTGATGAATATGACCCGTCAGCGATTGGTTCACCGCTTGATGCCTTTGAACGTCAGTTAGTATTATCCGGTATAAAACTTTCCGGTAAATCTCCAACAACGGTTGAACAGTTTTATCAACAGTCGCCGGCACTTCTTCCTGAGTTTATGCTCAGAGAAGTTAAAAAAGGTATGTCAATGCGTCCGGAAATGAATAAGCTCATAGCAAATTCAACTACGATTGCAAGTAATTCATACACACCGTTTTTTATCAATACCGATGATACATCTAAATTTTCACTGCGTCCTATTGGTGACGGTTCTGAAGTTCCTCAACTTATGGTTACAGAACAAAACCATGCGGTCAATGTTGTCGACTACGGTTTAGCATTAAAAACAAGTTACAAAGCACTGCGTTATCGAACAACATCACAGTTTAGAGTTCTCTTGTGGTATATCGGTTTTAAAATCCAAACTGATAAGATTGGATTATTGGTTGACTGTATTATCAACGGTGACGGCAATAACAATGCTGCCGCTACCGTTAATACTGCTCTAAGTGGTACACTTACCTATGATGATTTAATTACACTATGGTCTAATTTCTCACCGTTTGAAATGAATACAATTATTTGTCATGTGAACCAGTTAAAATCAATATTAACATTAAGTGAATTTAAAGACCCGATGGCAGGGTATAAATTCCAAAATTCCGGCGAGTTGTTCTCACCTTTGGGAGCAGGATTGGTTCGTTCTGATGAAGTACCGACCGATTTGGTTATCGGACTGGATAACAGATTTGCTGTTGAAGAAGTTATCACACAGCCTCTTATGATTGAATATGATAAAGTGATTGAACAACGGTTTGAAGAAGCGGTTATATCAGAATCTGTCACTTATGCAAAGATTTTAAAAGAAGCTGCAATAGTGTTGGATACAAACTATTAAAAACAAGTAAACTCAGGCTCTTTGTGAGAGCCTGAGTTACTTATTGGAGATTTATGCAAACAAAATTATCCGAAACAACAGCTGTCGGCGGATTTGGAGCTCCTACGGGAAAAAAACTTTTAAAAGTTTCGAGTGGAAAATATGAAGGTAGAATGATTTCTGTGTTCAAGACATCATACAATGAAATCAAATATTGTTTTTCCAACTCTCCTTATGACAACTGGAGTCCTATAACTTCAATTGTTACTGACTCTGCAAATGATGTAATTGATGTTGTTATGAATGATACTGGGGATGTTTATGTAGTTTATTGTGAAATTTCAACAAATTATCTTGTATCAGTCAAACTAACTATTACAGATTCCGATTGGACTGTCGGTACAAAAATATATATCTATAATGCCGGTGTAACGAATACACCCTCTGTAACAATTGATACATCAGGTGTATTATATGTATGTTTCTCTATGTACAATTCAAGTGCGTTTGATCTCTATGTAAAGACTTCAACAGATGATGCTCTTACATGGGGAAGTTCTCCTGCTGATACGGGAGAAACTATTGCTGTTGGGTTGGCAATGACAATACCAAAAATTATGACATCAGACAATGAATTATTTGTTGTGTATGTTACTGACTGGAATGCAGTCAAAGAACGATCAAGGCTCTTAAACGGTATTAGTTGGACAACAGAATATGTGATAGCATCCGGTGTAAATATTGATGAACATTTTGATGCGACTGTACTTCCGGGCGGATTTATTGGAGTTGTCTACGACGACAGTAAATTAAACTATCGGGAGTTTGACGGGAGCAATTGGAGTCCTATAACAGTATTGGACCCATCGGAATCATTTTTTCCACAACTTACCCTTATAAATAATGTGCCGGTAGTTCTCTATTTGTCGGAATTCAACAGTGGACAATTTATTTTAATGCAGACAAATCGTCTAACAGGTGTATTTTCTGCTCCGTTGATATTAGAAAAAAGAGCATCTATTTTTGATTCCGTTATGCTGTATGAAAGCAGTTCCTCTTCTTATGAGGAAAAACTACCGAAGCATCTAATACTGTCACAGGTGATATGTTTCACTCAATTTCATCTGTGCTTTGTGCAGCAATCGGAGATAAAATCTATTGCGGGTCTGATTTGAAATTTAGATTTATTCGTATGCTGCTCTCTTTAGCCGGTCTTGGAGGATTAGTAACGTATGCGTATTTTGATGGATCCAACTGGAAATCATTTACACCTTCAAGCGGAGCGTATCATCTTGACAGCTCTGATAAAGAAGTTCTTCTCTTTGATGACTTTGACAGTTCTCCGCAAGATTGGCAAAAAAATAATGTCAACGGAGTTAATCGATTTTGGATTAAGATTGAAGTAAGCTCAGGTTTTACAACTGCACCGGTTGGTTCTCAGTTTACATCTATTACCAATTTAAATTCTATTTCAGTGAGGAGGTAAGATGTCGTATACAAATGTTGATTTATTACGTAATCATATTGAATTTATACAACCAATCTCGGATTTTGTGTATGACCAGCTTGTAATTTTCAATACAGATTCGTATATCAAAATATTTAACGGTTCAATTACTGAAAATAGTTTAGCAGTAAAAACTATTACAGTATATACTCCTCTCAAAAAAAGTATTTCTGTCTCCGATACATCGTTTGCAATACATAATTGTCCATTAGTTAGAAGTACAGTAGTATGTGCATCCGATAGTTCGTTAGGGAATATATATAAAGAAAATATTGATTATGTCATAGATTATTCAACTGCTATCTGCACATTAAAAAATGGCGGACAGATTAGTGTCGGCGATGCTGTCACATTCTATTTTATCCCGTTTACTTTATATACTGAAAATACCGATTATAGGACAGACTATAATTCCGGTGAAATTCAGCTAATCACTTCGGGGAATATGCAATTGGGAGAGACGCTTTATATAGATTACTCTCCGATATATAACAACTATACCGATGCAATTTTGAACAATGCTGTTTTAGAAGCAAATGCAATTATTGAAAAACAAGTTGATCCGAATAAACAATTTGGTGCGGACTTAGTTTTGCAAGCAGCAGCAACATACCGTGCTTTAGAAATACTATGTCGTTCATCGGCTATGAGAGAGCTTATTAGTCAAAATAAAAAAGATAATGCTGTCTCATGGATAAAACTTGCAGAATTATATGTGAGCAGATCTGAAAGTCTGATTTTGTCTTTTAAGTCACCTAGATCGGAAGAGCACACGTCTGAACTCCAGTCACACTGATATATCTCGTATGCCGTCTTCTGCTTGAAAAAAAAAAAAAGAAAATAAAAAAAAAAAAAAATATTCTTATTTTATACATATTAATATAATCTATTATCCACTCTTACTCTTCGTCTCACATCATCCCATCATTCCACTCACT
>CAJVYT010000349.1 GCA_913009765.1 uncultured candidate division Zixibacteria bacterium | reverse complement strand
AACCTTGTAGTATGTATGATGTTTGTTTGTTCATTTTTTTTTTTCAAGCAGAAGACGGCATACGAGATATATCAGTGTGACTGGAGTTCAGACGTGTGCTCTTCCGATCTTAAATGGTTATATACACATATTGCCGGAAATTGTAAAAAGCAGCAATTTATATATGTTTTAGAGAGCTAAATTATTAAATCATATTGGTAATTAACGACTTGGGAAAAACAATTTTTTAAAAAATGCTTGACAATCTTGAAAATTTTGATTTTTTGCGTTGATGAAATTGTGAATTAAGTCACATAATGGTTTTTTGAAGAAGGTTGTTGTATGGTAGCGGAATATCTGGCGGTATTAGTTTTTATCTTTGCCGGCATTGGGATAGTTCTAATTACATTCTTAATGTCAAAAATGATTCGTCCCCACAATCCATATCCAAAGAAGAATTCTAACTACGAATGTGCTGAAGAGCCGGTCGGGAATTCTTGGTTTAAATTCAATAACCGTTTTTATATATTTGCACTTATCTTTGTTATTTTTGATGTAGAGGCTGTATTTTTATTCCCATGGGCGGTAGCTTTTGGCAAGCTTGGTCTCTATGCTCTTATTGAAATGATAATTTTTATTTTAATTCTGTTTTTTGGATTATTCTATGCATGGCGTAAGGGAGCATTAAAATGGGTATAATTAAAAAACTTCCAGTTTATTCGGAAAAAATCCCGGGCGGAGGCATTGTAACAACATCGGTAGAACAAATTCTTAATTTTGCACAGGCAAAATCTCTTTGGTATCTTCTTTTTGGTACTGCCTGCTGTGCGATTGAACTTATGTGTACGGGTGCATCACGTTACGATTTTGACAGACTCGGTATGATTTTCAGAGCTTCACCTCGTCAAGCTGACCTTATTATTGCCGCCGGTACAATCACTAAAAAGATGGCACCTCGTTTACGCACGCTTTACGACCAAATGGCTGAACCTCGCTATGTTATCGCTATGGGTGGATGTACTATTAAAGGCGGTCCTTTTTATTATGACAGTTATTCGGTTGAAAAAGGAATTGACCATATTATTCCTGTTGATGTGTATATTCCGGGATGTCCTCCGAGACCTGAATCACTCCTTGAAGGTTGTATTACTTTACAAAAACAGATTCAAAAACGTAAACTGGGCGACTGGCAGGAAAAATGACCAACGAAGAACTGAAATCATATATAGAAACAAATTACGCTTCGTTGTTAACTCATAATGAAGCCGGTAAATATGATTTATTGTTTATCGTAGATGCTGCTAATTTAGTTTCTGTCTGTGAAAAATTACGTGATGATTCTGAGTTACTGTTTGATTACTTCTGTAATCTTGGCGGTATTGACACAACTGAAAAATTTGAAGCTGTTTATAATATTGCCTCAACGAAGAAAAAAATTCGATTAGATATAAAAGTTATACTTCCACATGAAAATCCGGCTGTTGATTCTGTGCAAACGGTATGGCCGGCTGCCAACTGGTATGAGAGAGAAATGTGGGAACTTTATGGTATCCATATTAATAATCATGACAACTTGACAAGATTCCTTCTCCATGATGAATGGGATGAAGGCTATCCAATGAGAAAGGATTGGGACGCACCTGATTTTATTCGCTTCCCCGACTTATAATAGATGACTGACTTGCGGACTGAAGAATTTGAAATAAATATGGGACCACATCATCCGTCAACACACGGTGTCTGCCGTTTATTGTTGACTATGGATGGTGAAAAAGTTGTCAAGGTTGTTCCTTATATCGGGTATTTGCATCGTGCGATTGAAAAAATCTGTGAAAACAGAACCTATGCAATGTGTATTCCGATTCTTGACAGGTTTGAATATGTTACCGCTATGTCTTGCAACTATGTATTTTCACTTGCTGCTGAAAGATTGGCAGGCATTGAAGTTCCCGAACGGGCGGAGTATTTACGGGTTATCATGTTGGAACTCAACCGTATTGCCTCGCATCTTATTTTCTTCGGAACAACTGCTATGGATATTGGTGCTTTAACTCCTTTTTTGTATGCTCTTCGTGAACGTGAATATATTATGGATCTTTTTGAAATGACCTGCGGACAACGACTGACATACAATTATATTCGAGTCGGCGGTGTTTCTAAAGATATTCCTGAAAAATTTATACCACAATGTCGTGAAACAATTGCTACGATTACTGATAAAGTTGAAGAATATAAACGTTTGTTAAATGGCAACCCGATTTGGAAAGTTCGTACTATCGGTATCGGCAAACTTGATGCTGAACTCGCTTTAGCTTATGGTGTGTCCGGTCCTATTCTGAGGGCATCCGGTGTTGATTATGATTTACGGCGTGATGACCCATATTCAATCTATGACAGGTTTGACTATAAAATTCCGGTCTATCAAAATGGTGATGTTTTTGACCGTTATATGGTTCGTTTAGATGAAATTCAGGAGTCATGTAAAATTGTTGCTCAGGCACTTGATGGAATAGAGGAAGGTCCTATCCGTGCCAAAGTGTCACCTAATTTTAAACCGGCTGCCGGTGAAACATATACCCGCATAGAAAATTCTCGTGGTGAGATGGGTGTCTATTTGGTTTCCGACGGTACCAAAAAACCTTTCCGGGTCAAAGCACGAGGTGGTTCGTATCCTCATTTACAGCTTCTTCCTGAAGTTGCCACAAACTGTTTGATTGCTGATTTGGTAGCGATATTTGCTTCATTTGATGTTATCCTGCCGGAGGTTGATAGATGATAGCTATTGCTATTACCGCAGCGTTGTCAGATATTTTAAGCTCTATCGGATTATCGGGAGCATTATTATCTGTGATAACATATACAATTTTAGCCGCAGCAACATTTGGACTGCTTGCGGTGTTGGCTCTTATATTAGTATGGTGGGAACGAAAAGTTGCCGGTCACATGCAGCAGCGGTTTGGTCCAATGCGAAACGGCTGGCATGGCTGGTACCAAACATTAATGGATGGATTAAAACTTCTACAAAAAGAAGATGTACGTGTTGAAACCCGTGATAAAGTTGTCTTTTTCTGGGCTCCTGTCATGTGTTTTATTGCGGCGTTTGCGGCGTATATTGTTATTCCGTTTGGTGATGGTTTGATTGTTGCCGATTTAAATATCGGCGTGTTATACATTATGGCGATTACATCTTTTACAGTTATCTCACTGCTTATGGCGGGTTGGGGGTCTAATAATAAATATGCTCTTTTAGGCGGTATGCGTTCGGCGGCACAAGTTGTTTCTTACGAAGTTCCGATGGTTGCATCGATTTTAGTTGTTGTCTTATATGCAGGGTCGCTTTCAACAGTTGATATTGTTAATTCCCAAAGCGGTAATTTTCTAAACTGGAATATATTCAGATTTCCATTCGGTCCGCTTGCTTTTATAACATATATTATTGCTGCCACAGCCGAGGCAAACCGTACTCCGTTTGACTTAGCCGAAGCAGAACAGGAACTTGTTGCCGGATTTAATGTCGAATACTCAGGAATGAAATTCGCTATGTTTTTCTTAGCTGAATTTATCAATCTATTCACAGTTTCCGCTATTGCGACTATTTTGTTCTTGGGGGGATGGCATGGATTTGCGTTTATACCGTCATTTATTTGGTTCTTTGGAAAAACTTTTGCGGTTGTCTTTTTACTTATGCTTTTCAGATGGACATATCCCCGTTTACGGGTTGACCAACTGATGGAATTTGCATGGAAGTTTTTAGTGCCTTTAACATTTCTCAATATTATTATAGCTGCTGTTTTCAAACATTTTGGATGGTATTGGGAGTTATAAATAATGATAGAATATATTAAAGGATTTATAGAGCTAATCAAGGGGTTGGGAATAACCGGAAAACATCTTGGTATGCATGCTGTTACCTTGCAGTATCCTGAAGAAAAAGATGTCATGCCGGAACGTTCCCGCGGTGTTGTCGTGCTTTTGTCCGACAAAGAAGACGGCTCTCTAAACTGTACTGCATGTGAGCTTTGTATGCGTGCCTGTCCGACAGCAGCGA
Organism: uncultured candidate division Zixibacteria bacterium; assembly: GCA_913009765.1. The sequence continues at coordinate 721 of CAJVYT010000349.1, read as the reverse complement.
TTAAAATTGTCGCTCCAAGAGGTGAAGATAAAAAGAAAAAATTAGAAGTTTTTGAAATAGATTTTGCTTTATGCTGTTATTGCGGACTTTGTGAAGAAGCCTGTAATTTCTCTGCTTTAAAACTTACCGGTAAATATGAATATTCTACCGGCAATAAAGATGACGTTTTATGGGATGTCCATAAGCTGCAAGATGTTGGGCGTGATGTTGACTATATTGATAAACGTAAGAAAAAAGTGAAAAAAGCTGCTCCAAAACCAACAGAAACAGCAGAATCAAAGCCAGCCAATGCAAAAGTTGAGACAGTGAAAAAAGAATCTACTGCTCCGAAAACAGTTAATGCTCCAACTGAAGATAAACCTAAAACCGAGGGAGAGGCATAAGAGTTATGGAAATGTTTCAAACTGTGCTAAACGAACTCTCCGCAAGACCTGTTTTTTGGCTTTTATCATTTATGATGCTTATATCGGGATTTATGGTTGTCACGCTAAAAAATATTTTTCACTCGGCTATTTATCTTATTCTTTGTTTGTTCTCTGTTGCCGGTCTGTTTATTTTAGATCGGAAGAGCACACGTCTGAACTCCAGTCACACTGATATATCTCGTATGCCGTCTTCTGCTTGAAAAAAACAACCACACCCCCCCACCCCCCCCCCCCCTCTCCTTCCCCCCTTTTTTTCACACCTCCCCTACTTACTCTTTTCCCTCCTCTCTCTTTTC
>CAJVYT010000348.1 GCA_913009765.1 uncultured candidate division Zixibacteria bacterium | reverse complement strand
GAGTCGAGAATATGGAGTGAAGCGAGATCTAAATTCTTGCAAGCAATGATGTGTGTTTTTTTTTTAATGATTTTTTTTTTACTGATACGGCGACCACCGAGATCTACACTCTTTCCCTACACGACGCTCTTCCGATCTATGGCACACTCTAATCCATTAATGAGTAGCTTTATTACTGAAAAAATTGGTGACCAATGGATATATGACCTGGAAAAAATACACCAATTGAAGAAATATGCTGATGATAAGGTGTTTGCTGAAAAATGGCATGATATAAAACAAAATAATAAAAAAAGACTGGCAGGTCTGGTTAAAAATATGTGCGGCATCGATTTTGATGTGGAGTCTATTTTTGATGTTCAGGTCAAAAGAATTCATGAGTACAAACGTCAATTGCTCAATGTCTTGCATGTTATTCATCTTTATGGCCGTATAAAACGTGGTGACACACATAACTGGACTAATCGTTGCGTGCTCATTGGTGGCAAAGCAGCGCCTGGTTATCGTATTGCAAAATCTATAATCAAGCTAATTAATAACGTTGCGGATATTATTAATAATGATCCGCAAGTAAATAAGATGCTCAAATTAGCATTTATTCCAAACTATGGAGTTTCCAAGATGGAAATCATTTGCCCTGGCACGGATCTGTCAGAGCAAATATCAACCGCAGGTAAAGAGGCCTCTGGCACAGGTAATATGAAATTTATGATGAATGGCGCCATTACCATAGGCACTTATGATGGTGCGAACATTGAAATCCTGGATGCTGTGGGTGAGGATAATTTCTTCCTGTTTGGTATGAATGCAGATGAAGTGGAAAGGCGTAGAGTAAATTACCACCCACAACAACTGGTCGAGGAAGATGAGGATCTAAAACATGTTATGCATCTATTAAACTGTGGACATTTTAACTCGTTTGAGCCGGGTATTTTTGATGAAGTCATTGGCTCACTTCTAAATCCGCATGATCCCTGGTTAACGCTGGCCGACTTCAGAAGCTATATCGATATACAGGCCATGGTCTCACGAACTTACCGAGACCGGGCTACATGGTTAAAAATGAGTATCAACAATACAGCCTCCAGCGGATTTTTTTCTACTGATAGGACAATGAAGGAATATAATAATGATATCTGGAAGTTGCAAAATTGAAAATTCCCAGTGTGATAGCATCACAAATAGAATAATTCAACGCACAGACGCTGAGACGTAAAGAAATGTTTACTCAGCTGGGCACATAAGAATTTTAGGCCTCCTGACGACTAAGTATAAGCAGTACGAAGCCCCTGTGCTAAATACCATATATAGTACTGTGTGCTCAGACAGAAAAAATTACATTTCGCTTTGACCCGAGAATGCTTCTTATGTCACTACGTCGGGTGCATTACGCTTAGTCCGCTTTGGAATATCGGCAATAGTAAGTGCAATCTCAATCAGGTCTGACAGTGCCGCCTGGGTAGGTAAGTCGTGAAGCGTTGAATCCGCTATATAACGTTCAATATATACCCGTAATGTCGCCCCCTGCGTTCCAGTACCAGACAATCGATAGACAATACGTGATTCATCGTCAAATAGAATCCTGATACCTTGATTCACGCTAACAGTATTGTCGACGGGATCCGTATAAGAAAAGTCATCAGAAAATGATATTGTGTGGTTTGCGTAGGTTTTTCCCGTCAATGAGGCAGTCTGCGCTCTTAGGTTTTGCATCAAGGCATTTGCGACTTCACTGTCGATGGCCTCATAATCATGCCGCGTGTAGTAATGCCGCCCGTAGCGCTTCCAGTGAGCGCGGGTAATTTCTTCAACGGATTGCTGCTTAATCGCTATCAGGTTTAACCAGAATAAAACCGCCCAGATACCATCTTTTTCACGAATGTGATCCGAACCGGAACCAAAACTTTCCTCTCCACAAAGGGTGATACGTTTATCATCCAGCAGGTTGCCAAAGTATTTCCAGCCCGTTGGTGTTTCATAGCAGTCTACACCGAGAGTTTTCGCGACTTTGTCAACCGCACGACTGGTCGGCAAGGAACGCGCCACACCTCTGATACCCTGTTTATAGCCTGGTAAGTGATGGGCATTGGCAGCCATTATTGCCAGGCTATCACTCGGATTGACAAAGAAATTTTTACCCAGAATCATATTACGATCGCCATCTCCATCTGAGGCCGCACCAAAGTCAGGCGCACTGGAACCGGAATTGAGTCGTTGTACTAGTTCTTTGGCATGGGCCAAATTTGGATCAGGGTGTCCGCCAGCGAAATCTTCTTCAGGGTCACCATTGATAACCGCGCGGAGAGTAGCGGATAGTCGTTTACCAAAGATCTCCTTTGCATAAGGGCCCGTTACTGCATGCATAGCATCAAAACACATGCTAAATTTTTCTGAGGTAAAAAGGGATTGTATTTGTTTAAAATCAAATAACTGCGTCATTAGATCTGTATAGTCACTAACTGAGTTAATCACCTCAATTTTCATATCACCCATATAACAGGTGTGTTGTTTATCTAAAGGAATATCTTCTTCTTGTGATATAAAATATTCGCTTATATTTTTACTATATTCGTAAGTTGCATCGGTAAATGAGGTTGGTGCAGGACCACCATTTGAAATATTGAACTTGATACCAAAGTCACCATCAGGACCACCGGGGTTATGGCTGGCAGAGAGGATAATACCACCTGCTGCTTTATATTTACGTATCAAGCATGAAACAGCGGGGGTAGAGAGCCAACCATTCTGTCCGACCATGACGTGTTTAACACCATTTGCTGCAGCCATTTTTAAAATAGTCTGAATAGCCCGGGTATTGTAGTAGCGGCCATCACCACCAAGAATTAATAAATTATTCCTGAGTTCTGTCGCGATATGGAAAATAGATTGTACAAAATTCTCCAGATAATGAACCTGTTGAAAAGCTGTGACTTTTTTACGTAAGCCGGATGTTCCTGGTTTTTGTCCTTCGTAGACATCAGTTTTTATCGTATTTATATTCATTATATTTTCAGTGTTTTGCTAGATTTCATTTTCACTCATTTAGATCTGAGTTATCCCCACGAAATTTTTAGGTAACTCACTGAAAAATCAGAAATTGATAGACTTTCATGGCGAATTATGATCAAATTTGTTTCGATAAAAAATCAAATTGGACAACGCCATGAAAGCCAGTAAATTATTACACAAAAAGTTATCAACTGCATGTCCTGACATGCATGATATGAGATTAAAAGCCTTGATAGCAGGAGTGACCTCAGCTTTAACAGAACATCAGCTTACCGTAACGGGGTTAGGACGGAATTTAAAGTCATATTCAAAGACCCATACCAAACACGATATAAAACGAATGGATAGATTAATAGGAAATCCACATCTTCATTCGGAAAGAAAAGAGATTTATCAGTATTTATCAATGCAGTTAATTGGTGTTCAACTACACCCGGTACTCATAGCAGACTGGTCGCCGATACCGGGTAATGAAATATTTCAACTGCTGAGAATATCTATTCCAATGGGCGGTCGTTCATTAACTATTTATGAAGAATGTTTTAAAGAAAAGAAGCTCAATAACACACAGGTACATAATAATTTTCTGGATGAATTAGAGGACATCCTTCCTGCGGGATGTCAGCCGATCATTTTATCGGATGCCATTTTTAAAACGCCCTGGTTTAAAGCCATTGAAGCAAAGGGCTGGTATTGGGTTGGCCGAGTGCGTGGTAATGTTCAGTTATCGCTGGATGGGAAAACCTTTAAAAGCTGCGCCAGTATAATGAAAATGGCAACAACAAAGCCAAAAGAATTAGGAACGGTGCTGTATAGCAAAAGCACACAATTTTCTTGTCAAAGTGTTTTGTACCACGGCACCACTGCAGGAAAACACAAAAAGAAAAAACGTGGTGGTATCTCGCAAGATACGGTGAGCCTTTATTATTCTAAAAAAGCAAAGCAACCCTGGCTGTTAGTTTCTAATTTGCCAGAAGCCTTTAATACAGCAAAGAAAATAGTTAAATTATATCGTTACCGTATGCAAATTGAGGAAGGATTCAGAGATACCAAGAACCAGCAATATGGCATTGGCCTGGCTCAAGCCAAATCCAAATCTGCAAAGCGATATAATAATTTATTGTTGGTTGCTGCGCTGACACTATTTTTATTATGGTGTATCGGCAAAGTAGCTGTTGACAATAAATATCACCACCATTTACAAGCCAATACAATAAGGCACAAAACAGTGCTTTCAAACATTTACATTGCTATACAAATTGTTAAAGATGATCGTTACCCAATAGAAGACAAGGAACTCCACATAATCCTTGAGCAGATATCAGAATTTACAAGGAAAATTAATGATGTTGATTAAAAAATTCGTGGGGATCCCTCAGGTTTTAACACGTAAAAAGCAGTAAGTGCTACGCGTGAGCGAGGCTGTTTGAGTCTCGTTGTTTAATATTTTCTCCAGATGCTGAATAAGTGAGTTCAACTGCGGGGGATGATGAACTGAGGATTTCGATTTGTGTTTGTATACGACGGCGGTTAGTGTTAATAACGAGGCCATTTATTTGATTTTGTTTTTGGCTTTGAATAGAGAGATTTTTAATTTCATTCCAGATTGAAATTAATTTATTATTAATCAACCATTGAGATCGGAAGAGCGTCGTGTAGGGAAAGAGTGTAGATCTCGGTGGTCGCCGTATCATTAAAAAAAAAATAAAAAATTATTGTAGACGTTATGGATTACTGAT
>CAJVYT010000347.1 GCA_913009765.1 uncultured candidate division Zixibacteria bacterium | reverse complement strand
GCTTGCCCGTGGGATTAAGGCTGTTTTAAGTGATTGGTATGAAAAATATGGAGAGAAGATTTTTTTAGTGGATACATTTATAGACCCAAGGTGGTTCTCGGGAAGTTGTTATAAAGCAGCTAACTGGATTTATATTGGTAATACGAAGGGCTATGGTCGGTTAAGAAGTGGCTATAGGTATCATGGATTGGTTAAGGAGGTATATGTATATGTAGTAGAACGAGATTTTCGCCAGATCATAGGCTGTCGACGACGTCCTTTTCTCTTAAAGTGGCCAATTTCACAGAAGAAGGAGAAGGCAGATAAAATGATAATACAAAAAGCAGATTATGATCCTGCTTTGATAGACTGGGAGGGCTTAAGTCCTGAAATGATAGAGAATATGGCAGAAGAATTGGTATTGTTTCATAATGAGTTTAATGATGCTTTTTATCGAGTTGAACAACGAGTTTTAGGTCAATACTATCTACAAGGATTAATGGGTGATATACAACGGAAGAATGTAGAAGCTATTGCGCTTAAATATATTGGGACATCTCGTGTACGGGCTTTGCAGAAGTTTATGACCAATTATAAATGGGATGACACGGTGATGCTTACCAGGGCGAATGAAATACTGAGTAAGCTTATAGCAGAAGAAGAGGGCATGATTACCTTAGATGGTTCTGATATACCGAAAAAGGGAAATGAATCTGTTGGAGTGGCAAGGCAATACTGTGGGAATAGAGGAAAGGTAGACAACTGCCAGGCAGGAGTGTTTGTTGGATACACCAGTAGGAAGGGGTATGGATTAATTGATCGAGAGCTGTATATGCCTGAAAAGTGGTTTCGTGAGGAGTTTAAGATACGCCGTGAAAAATGCCAGGTACCTTTAGACCTTAAGTTCAAGACGAAAAACCTGATTGCACTTGAGCTTATTAAGAAGGCCTTCGATACAAAGCTATTTCCTGTTGGCTGGGTAGGATTTGATGCAAGCTTTGGGAGTGACTCTATGTTTCGTGATGAAATTGATGCATTGCCGGTAAAATATTTTGGAGACATCAGGTCAAATACTCTTGTATGGCTTCAAAGACCTAAAGTAGGGATACCGGTTTATAGTGGTAAAGGGAGACAGTCTGAGAAAGAGGTAGTTCTTGAAGGCGAAGGGCTGCCTGTTCATGTATCTGATATTGCGAATAATCCGGAACTTAAATGGGAGAGGGTAATTTTAGCTGAAGGATCAAAGGGCCCTATTATTGCCCAATTGTGTTTTATGAGAATCGTAGAATACAGAAACGGGCTTCCGGGAAAAGACTTATGGTTGGTTATGAGAAAGGACGCTAATGGTAAACTTAGATACGCTTTCAGTAACGCAAGTCTTGATACGCCTAAAGAAGAAATTAAGAAAGCTGTAACGATGAGATGGCCGATTGAACAGTGTTTTGAGGATGGTAAAAAATATTTGGGTATGGACCACTATGAACATCGTTCATGGCCAGGCTGGCATCGTCACATGACTTATGTTATTCTATCACTGCTTTTTCTTTTAAGGCTACGCTTAAAGTTTAAAAAAAAATTCCTTCACTGACATTACCGCAAGTACAACGATTAATTATAGCTTCCTTTTCCCACTATGAACTTGATAAAGCACAGGCACTTAGAATATTGCAATACTATACTAAAAGGAATTATGAAGCTCATAGGTCTCATAGGAAAACAAAATTATTGGAGTTATCAAAAATGATAGAATAGTGTGTTCATATTTACTAATATTCTTTAATCAGTAATTCTCATTATTTAAACCACCTATAATTAGTGGTTTAATATAATACTTGATAGACTTTCCTTAAATTAGATAGACTATCTCCGTTTAGGTGAGGCAGCCAAATCATTGCACAAAATATTACTGCATTCTTTATTATTCCAGCACTCCAACCATGATTTTCTCACAAAGCTTAAACAGAACATCGAAATAAACAATATATGACAACTTCAGATACACAGACAACTTTTCGAAGTCTATTCTTCTGTCATTCTCAGTTATTGAACCGCAATCTTACGCTGTAGTGATACTTTGATTGAGGATTTCTATGCAGAAGCAGCTGGTAAAAGGATTTTATCATCAGCTATTCTTGTGTACCAATCATTTGGTGACATGATGAGGTTCAATTCTCATTGGCATGGTATAATTTTAGAGGGCGGATTTGACTCACAGGGTAATTTTGTATTTATACCTATTCATGCCCTTGATAAAATGACAGAGTGTTTCAGGCGCAGAGTTATACGATTTTTTATGAACAGAAAACTTATCACAGAGAATTTTGCCTCTAATCTGCTCAGTTGGAAAAACTCCGGTTTTTCCATCGATGCAAGCTTAAGATTATATGGCTCGGATGATAAGACACGAGAGGCAATCGCACAGTACCTTGTCCGGCCTCCTCTTTCTTTGAATAAAATTAAATATGAACCATTTAAAGGTAAAGTATTATTTAAGACAAAATATAATGATTATTTTGGAGAAAATATTAAAGTCTATGATGGAGAAGATTTTGTTGCAGCACTCTCTAAGCATATACCTCCGGCCAGAGTTCATCTTGTAAGGTATTATGGCCTGTACTCATCTCGTGGTCGGGGTATCTGGAAGAATACGCCATATATTGTTCGTCTTGCACCGGAAGGTTGGATTAAAAAACAGGAGGAGCAGAATATAGCCAAAGTTGAAGATGATACAGAAGCACAAAGCCAGGACGTAAAAGGAAGAGCGAAAAGATCAGCCTGGGCTCGTCTTATAAATAAAGTATATGGAATAAATCCTCTTATTTGTAAAAAATGCGGTTCTGAAATGCGAATAGCAGCATTCATTATAGACCCGGAACAGATAGACAGAATAATGATGCATCTTAAAAAGCAAGGCAGGGCGCCTCCTTTAATTACAGAGTCTTCTACTATTTGACTTCGATTTATTTTTTTTCCTCTGTTTTGATTGCAAAAGGAGAAGTATGTCTGTTTATATAGAGAACGGCAGGATTTTGACTCATCTTATAAGATTTACATAAAATTCCTAAAGTTTTTTTTCTCCATTCTATAGTTACGGATACAATTTTAGCGATTTATTCTTTTCAATGGTGCTTTTGTCAGAAAAATCCTTGACTCAGATTTTAAAAATTCCTATCATTTGTACGTAGTAAAGTTACAGGTTTCCACCTCTCTATAGAGGGATGGGAACTATTAAAAAATGGTCTTTTACCTCCTTTTATTATTTATATCTTTTATATCAGAAATTATACTCCTGTTATAATCTACTTCTTTTTCTACTATACTCAATGGTAAGCTTTAAAAATCATAGGGTATCAGTGTTTCCGACAGCGGAAGTCCGCCTGCCTATGGTTGGGGTGATTCGGTTCTTGGATCCGGAAAAGCAGGTAGCTGGACTGGTTAGCAGTGAATTAAAACTTTCTCAGACAGCACTGGGAAGCGGATGGAACAGAATATTTAACGGGGATGTGTACCTGAAAAATTATGAAGTTAAAGCGAAAGTCAGATGGGTGGAAACAGGTACAACTGCAAGTTATCCGAAATACGGAATATCTCCGGCTTACAAAGATTCTAATAATATTGTATCAGTATGGCTGGATAAGAATAATAGTGTCTTAGCAACAAATGCTGTAATAGGCGGAATTAATCAGGGCTGGCAGAATAGCAGTTTAAGCGGATTTGACTTCAGTGTATATCACGAGCTGAAAGTAATTAAGAGCGGAACATCTTTCGAGTTTTATCTTGATGGTATATTACAACAGACAAGAACGTTCGATATAACCAATGGTCAGATAGGATTGTTAACAGAGGATACAGAAGCAGACTTTGATAATGTCACACTGACTGTTCAATAAAAAAGGATTAAAATATTTAGGTATTCTTTAACTTCCTGCGCGGCCTTAAGGCCGTGCAGGAAGAATTTAAAATGTAGTGTTAGCAATTGCAGAAGTAAACTTAATCTATCCATCGTTCCTGATAGTACGTTTACCGCGGAGCAACATTATCTCGAAGATTCCGGAACCCTGTTTCTGTACGGATATTCTGTCTGCCTTAAGCTATAAATTCATTTTTGTATTAAAACGGAAATAGTATGGTTTTATGAAAAGTTTAATAAAAAACTGTAAAAGTTCCGAAAGGTTGCCAATAAGACTTCTTGCCTCTATAATCCTAGGATTAGATAATTCCGGCTTAATGGTGCTGTTTTTCTCGTTTACGTTTATTGTAGTCTTTTCCGGATAATCTTTTCCGCCTGAATGCCTTTTCCATTTCGAAAATACTACTATGTTACAATCTTATCGAGTTTTACATTACCCCGGTTATGGCCGTAATACCCTGTACCGGAAACTTTTTTAATAGCACCATTGTAGCTTATTATTCCTGTTACGGTTCCGTACGGAACCGCAGAAGCCATGCGAAATATTTCTTATGGTCTTTATCCGGATACATCTTCCCGCTTCCGGGTCTCCATGCCGGAGATACGGCTTTAAGGGCAAGATCGGCCTTGATGTCCTTATATTCAAAATGGAGTGTATAATTCTTAAGAATATTTCTGGAAAAAACTATTACTGCAGCAGTACCGTCGGAAAAGGAAAAATCAAAGTACCATCACTTAAAAAAATATCGGAAAATCAGCAATGGAACTTCGACGAATAAGATTTTTCATTCTGGCTAATTTCAATGGGAAGTGTTATAATAAAGTTGATATATGGAAAAAAAAGTATTATCGATTATCAGGT
>CAJVYT010000346.1 GCA_913009765.1 uncultured candidate division Zixibacteria bacterium | reverse complement strand
GGCGATACTCAGATTACGGGTTAAAAAGGAAATTATCCCGACGATTACGGCAACTGTTATCTGTCTGTATTCATGCAGCTTAAACAACAGACTCACCATTCTGTAACTGTCGAACAACAGCATCGCAGACAACAGGGGGACAGGTATAAGGAATATAAAAGCCGATAAGGAAGGAACCACACCTGTAATTATCAGTAAAATTCCTATAATGATGGTTGTGCCGCCGGTTTTTCCTCCGAACTGGGCGTGTGCACCTATCCCCCCGGAACCATGGCAGATGGGAAACCCGCGCAGAAAGCCTATGAGAATATCGCTTAATCCTATGGAAAATGCAAGACGTGTTTCATTAACCTTCCCTGCCTGTTTCGGCCACAGGGTGTGGGCTGTATCGGAAGCGGCATAAACGGCATTGCCGAGTGTCAGGGGGAGCTGCGGGATTATTAAGAATATCAGGGCGTCTTTTAAGTATTTTAATTTAGGTATGGAAAAGAAAAGCAATGATTCATGGTTAAAACCAATCTGTTCGGCTTTAATTCCGAACAGGTAGATAACGGCAACACCGGCCGCCATAAGTATCAGGTTTACCGGTAATGAGAGTTTTAGTTGAAACAGCCAGATTACAACTATAATAGCTATCAGGATGATTACGTTAACCTGAAGGGAGAAGGGGTTAAATTGGAGTAAAAAGCCCTTTTTCATTACAAGCTGCACAGCTTTCTGCATAAGAATAAGTCCGATACCAAGCTGAATACCTCTTATAAGCGGTTTGGTAAAGAGTACACGTATCCATTTTATTAATCCTGTAACGGATAAAAACAACAGAAGTATACCGTAAAAAATAGAGGCCGAAGACAGAAAATCAACGGAATAACCCTGCGTTATTGCAATTATTGCCATTGCCTTTAAAGGCTGAACGGCAACAGGCACTTTGTAGAACAGGCCTGTTGCCGCATAAACAACACCGAATAAAAGAAATATGACGGATGGAGAGTAACCGTTGTAAAGAATAAGGGTAAATGCAAGGGGTAAAAGGGTTCCGAGGTCCCCAAGAGCACCTGTAAGTTCGTGCAGATCGAATCTGTTCTTTAAGGGAGATAGGGGAGCGGATATATTTTCTTCCGGGCCTATAAGCCGAATTCTTTTAAGCCATGTTTTAATCATTTATGATTCCTTCCGTTTACTGCCGGAGTTATCGGATTAATGAAGGACTGTTTTTTAAAGAAACCGTTATATTATTATATATATAACGGTTGCTGTCAAGACAGCGGGATACTTACGTCTGATGCGTTATCTTTGTATTACCGTATCTATATACGATTGGTTATATAACATGTTATAATTGACAGCAATTCTCATTTTGGAAATTGAGATTTATAAATTCAAGATAATTTGCAACAGTCAAGTTTGATCCAACACCCAAAAGTTTATATAAAAGTATGCACTAGACTTTTTTTCTATGTTTATTTATATTCCTCGAACCTTTAGCATACTCATAGATTACCTCGATTCGGCAATATGGCGCTTTCCTGATATTCGTCTTGGTACAAACAAAAAAAATCACAATACGTGATGCAGCATTCTCGGTGTTCTTTACCCAGTCTCCGCCTTTCCTGGCTTATCAGAGATCTATGCAGTACAATAAGGGTAACAACAACGGAAGTACTCCAAAAAAGATTCACTGTCCAAACTGTTCAACGCAGGAACATCGGGACGTCACGACCACTTACTATCACGATGCAGTTATACCTAAAACTCTTCTTTTGATATTCTATCTTTAGAGAGCCTTTCCACTACATAACTGTTAAGATTTATTTCTTTCACTGGTATTCCTCCGGAATCTGTTACATAAAATATTATCTTGCTACTCATGTGAAAGTCAAGTGAATATCACAGTGACATTGTAAATAAAAATCCCAGTCTTGTACGTAGTAAAGTTACAGGTTTCCACCTCTCTATAGAGGGATGGGAACTATTAAAAAATGGTCTTTTACCTCCTTTTATTATTTATATCTTTTATATCAGGAATTATACTCCTGTTATAATCTACTTCTTTTTCTACTATACTCAATGGTAAGCTTTAAAAATCATAGGGTATAATAATACCGAATGTCTCTATAAAACCTCGTGAGAGGCCACCATGAGGCTATCTATCACTGTGATAGATACAGAAAATACCTCAATCCTATGATTCTTCTTTCATTTTCCTTCTTTACCTCTATCATAACCAAAAGTATTCTTTTTTCTGCTGTTTATCCTGTAAGATTCTCCTTCAAGGCTAAAAACTTTAGCATGATGTAATAATCTATCCAGCAGCGCTGTTGTCATTACATCGTCACCCATCAATTCTGCCCAACTTTCAAAACCTTTGTTGGAAGTGATAATTATGGATGTATGTTCATATAGCTCGCTGATAAGATTAAAAAACTGATTAGCTTGTCTTCTCTCAATCGGCGTATAGCCAATTTCATCAATAATTAAAAGGTCAACTTTTAGTATTTTGTTAATTCTAAAAGCAGCTGTTCTCTGTATTTTTGCCACCTCAAGAAACCCTATGAGATTAACTATTTTTTCAAAGCATACAGTATATCCAGCTTCAACTGCCTTTATCCCAAATGCTATTGCAAGGTGGGTTTTGCCCAAACCGGGCGGTCCAAAAAAAAGTAAATTATCACGGTTATCCAACCACCTGTAATCCAGTAATTGTGAAACATCCGTTTTCGTTATCCCCTTAACCCTTCCAAACTCAAACTCATCAAACGCTTTTAAGATAGGAAAATGAGCTGCACTCATGTTCCTTCTAAGTTTCCTTTCCGTTCTGTCTGCTACCTCTCGTTTAAGCAGAGAGTTTAAAAATGTTAAATATGATACCTTCTGCCCTTCAGCATCATTGAGTTCTTCATCCGGATTTCCAACAATACCTCTTAGTTTAAGAGTATCCAGAAGCTGCAGGGTGTGTTCGTAGTTTTTCATGCGCATACCCCCATGATGATGCTTACAAGAGCTTTATATACTCCTATATCCCGTTTCGAGACCTTTATGTCTCTCTTGTACCGAGACACTGCTTTCAACTGCGGCGATATCTCTTTTAATATATCCGCCTCCTCTGTATCGCTGATTCTCCTGTAGTAATCATACGTATCTTTAAGCTCCTTCATGGAGTACGTTTTATGTTCTATGCAAAACGCTAATGCTTCTTTAAGGTGTTCATTATTTACATCCTTACTAAAATACCTCTCAGCATCTATACACTGATCTTTTATATACCGATGGTACTTTTCAAAGTTTTCTGTTACAAACCGTTTCCAGGTATCTAAAGAAAACATGTTCCTGATCTCTTCCTTCATTTCATTTGTGTTTCTTTTAGTATTCCTCGAATGATCTCTGCTTAATATCTTACTGCCGGGAATTAATGAAACTTTGTGCTCTATTATTTTCTCCCCACTGTAGGAATCATACACAAAGAGCTTCGCAGCAGTCACATATATCTCAACTCTCCGATTCCTGTATTCCGCAGGTAATAAATATTGGCTGCTCCCAACTGATATCATGGCTTTGTCATCCGCTCTTCGTTCCTCACGGCCTTTAAGACTGTTCCTTCGGTAAATAGAGTTCCTTACCTTTTTCAAATGTTTCCGCTCCTCTTCTATTACATTCAAAGGTATTAATCCGGTAGCCTGCGATATCTTCCCATTCGCTCTCCGTTTAAGCCACTCACTTAAACCAGTTTGCGCCTCTTCTATTGTTGTAAAATCCCTTACCGATAGAAAATTCTTTTTTACATACCCTATTAAATTCTCTATCCTCCCTTTCGTCTCCGGGTCCGCTTTCCTGCATACATACATCTTTAAATCCATTTCCCGGATAAAATACTTAAAATCTTTCGTGTAAATAATATCTCCGCGATTCTCACTCACCACCATCACACTATCCTGATCAATTACAAGCTCTAAAGGTGTGCCTCCTATATAGTCAAAACAGTTTAATAGATGAAATATTAAATCCTGTGTGGTAAACGGCTTATCCTGAAACCCTATATATTTATACCTGCTTGCAGAGAGTACCGCTCCAAATATATATATCTTTAATCCGCTTTTTGTTCTGTATTCCCCAAAATCTATCTGCAATTGCTTCCCATATGGAAGCTCAGGCACTTTCCTGTACCTCCTCATCTTTATATTGAGCTTCAATTGATTCGTGTGGATGAGATATTTAATGTAGTTTCTCAGAGTCTTCTCATTCCCAGGAAGTTTCTTGTGTTTCTCTTCTAAATAATCATATACTGCTGTTACGTTTAGTTTTTCGTAATCATTAAGCCTGTAAACCGCCATGATATCTTCGCTGTAGGTACTAAACACTTTGTATCTATAATTATAAGTTTTTAGATACTCCCTGTAATCTACTTCGCTCATATCATAGTATTTCGCGACCGTCCGCGGATCCAACTCTAATTTCCTCGATATTTCTGCCTTTAATAATCCCTGCCTCTTGCATGTTTGTATCTTTTGGTACATCTTTTTCTTAACCATTTTTTGTCCTTTGGCGTTTTGGTAGATTTTTTCCTCTCTGGAAGAATCACTTACCTTAACCCAAAGGACTTTTCTTTACCACTCCTATAGCATTTCTGTTTACTTTTTGTATGGGAATTCAGTTTACCATTCACACCAGTTAGCTGCTTTATAACAACTTCCCGAGAACCACCTTGGGTCTATAAATGTATCCACTAAAAAAATCTTCTCTCCATATTTTTCATACCAATCACTTAAAACAGCCTTAATCCCACGGGCAAGC
>CAJVYT010000345.1 GCA_913009765.1 uncultured candidate division Zixibacteria bacterium | reverse complement strand
GTAAGTTGTAAGAGTAGAATAGAGTGAGACGTAAGTGAGGTGCAGATATTTCGGAGTTGTGTTTTGGTTTGTTTTTTTTTTCAAGCGGAAGACGGCGTACGCGATATCAGTGTGACTGGAGTTCAGACGTGTGCTCTTACGATCTTCGCTTTGGCTGCCGAGTCGAAAGCAGTCTCGATCCGGGCGATGACTGTACCGACCTCATAGGTCTCGTTCACCTCACCCGTGATTTCTACAATCTTGCCGGACACGGGTGAAGGAATCTCCGAATCGACCTTATCGGTAGCAATTTCCAGCAGGACAGCGTCCTTCTCAATCGTGTCGCCGACCTTGACCTTCCACTCCAATACCGTCCCTTCGGTGAGGGACTCGCCCATTTTCGGCATCTCGATGTTGATCAGCATCTTCGCTCCTTAAAAAAAACCAGCCGCGAATATCAACTGGTGATAAATTTGAATTTTTCTTTGCTGTACTTCGACGAGCTCAGCAAGACAGCAAAGAAAAATCCCTCAGTGCGTCTCCCTGATTACTATGACCTGATCAAGCAGTTTTCCAGTATTTAGGGTGCACAGATTGATAGTTTGGGATATAGGGTTTTCCATCCCTGATAATAGCCCAAATGATTTTCAAAAGCTTATTCTCCACATTGTTTAAAATAAGTCGTTTGGGCTTTCCTTCAGCCTGTTTCCTCAGATAATAATGTTTGAATTCCGGACGATGTGTCACCACGGAACGAGCTGCCAAATGTAGCAGCTTGCGCATAACCGGGGGCCCACAGTGTGGTGTCCGAGGCTTGTGAAACACAGAAGTACCACTCTCATGTTTTAGGGGTGCCAGCTTCAGATAGGATGCTGCCTGGCGAACACTATGCTTCTGGGTAAACCCCCGTGTCATGACCATTAAGCTGGCCGTCAATAACAGACCGACCCCCGGGGCGTTTTTCAAAAGGTCATGATACCGTTGCATCCGGGGATTTTGGCTGATCACCTGATTGATTTGCTCTTCCAAGGTTTTGATCTGTTGTGCTAAGTGCGCAATATGCTGGTGCAACGCTTCTTGTGCTGCCGGGGATTTTACCGCTTTACGATCCAGAGAATGGAGATGATTCATTGCCTGAGTTTTTTGCTGCACCAATAATTCGCGCAGACTCAGTAGCGTGCTAAGTTCTTCCAGCATTGCCTCACGGGGTTCCCACAAGGTCAGTCGGTTAAAAAAGCGTAAACCATACTCGGCTATTTGGATACTATCTACGGCATCGGTTTTATGGCTATCGATTTTGAAAGCCCGCTTAACCTTTAACGGGGATTCAACAACGATTGGATAGTGATGCCGGTGCAGGAAGTAACACAATGACTCGCCGTAAACACCGGTTGCCTCCATACAGATGATACTCTTTTCTGGCTTGATCTGATGTTGGTTAAGCCAGACCAAGAGTTCCTCCTGCCCTGTCGGGGTATTATCAAATGATTTAGGACCATGCAGGACTTCACCAGGGATTGTGGCAATACTGACCATAAAGGTTTGACTGGCAATGTCAATTCCTACGCTAAAATGTGCTGGTTTCATTTTAAAACTCCAGATGGTAGATTAACGGTTACGATGACCTTGGAGATCTCAAGTGTGGTTTTAACTTTCTCCATGTTATTGATCTTTCTCAAAAGAGCATGGACAGAATTACTATCTAGTTTTTGCCACCACCGGGATTGGGTCTTCATCAGGGATAAGGCTATGTGCCTTGAGGCCAGCTTAGACTTGTTCAATCCCGGGAGATCTTCGGGGACATCTTTCATCGTGCCAAATATAATCTTTTTTCTCATGACCAAAGTCTAATGGATGCCATAGAGACTGTATATCCCCAGACACAGGTTCAGCTCTGTGTTGTGCATATGGTGCGCAACTCTCTGAAGTATGTGTCCTGGAAGCAACGCAAGGAAATGGCTAATGATCTGAAGACTATTTACCGGGCTGACACGGTTGAAATAGCTAGAGAGAACCTGGATCTTTTTGCTAAAAAGTGGGACCCAACCTATCCGACAGTGAGCAAATCCTGGTATGCAAATTGGGAACGTCTGATTCCTTTCTTTGATTATCCAAAGGAGATCAGGAGGGTGATGTACACGACCAACGCCATTGAATCCATGAATATGAGTCTGAGAAAAGTTACTAAAAATCGGGGATCATTTCCTAATGACGATGCTGTCTTTAAGCTGCTATACTTGGCTCTGATGAATATTACGAAAAAATGGAGTATGCCCATCCAACACTGGAAACAGGCTATGAATCATTTTACTATACTTTTTGAAGATAGAATGATAAATTAAAAATGTCATTTACACAGATTTTTGGACAAGCCCTAACGACATTTATAAATACCGTCCGTTTTGCCTCATGAGTAAATCTTACCGGAGCTAAAGAACTGCCTCACGAATAACCTTACCCTGAAACTTAGTTTTAAATTTATCCTCTCCCAATAATTCATCATTTAACCAATTATAATCGAAGGTCAAAATAGCCTTAGACCGCCACACCTTAACATGCCTCTGCATTGTTCTAAGTTGTCCATCTTTAAATTTACCTGGGTATTTATCCTGGAGTTCCTCAAAAATTGATTTGGCCGTACGCTCAGGTTCAGCCTCCAGCCACTCAACAGCTTCGCCCCATACATCTTCGAATGGGTTTGGAACGGTCCTCCATGTATGAGGAACTCTTGTTTTCTTAGTACGTCGGTATTTTCGTTTACCCTGTTCTAGCGACCTTTCCATAAACTCAACAGCAACTTCATTCATGTTCTCAGGTTGACTACCGATACACTCTTTCGAATCAAATATCACGGGCTTTTTATCTTTAGAGGACACAGAGATATTATAAGCAGAATGTTTCCACAATGCATCCTGTATCCGCTTTATCTGTTGCAATAAACGGATTGGATCAAGTGATTCGTACACATTCTCTAAGTAACATTGTTTATTATCAGCTAAAATCCTTTCAGATAATAACCGATGAAAGGGTGTTTTGGCAGGATCATAAGTACGCTGCACCTTTGCACCATTTCTATGCTTAATACGAAGCTTCATTGATGGTTGGAAAAAGTTTACATATAGTCTAGTTGCCCGGTAAAGTTCGTTGAGCTGTTTGTACGCCTGCATACCTTCAAAACGGTCGTAGCCAACGATTTGTCTAACGACAACGCCATTTTTCTGTTCTACAAAACACTGGTCATTTTTCTTATAGGCACGACAACGGGTGAATGTAATCTGGTATTGTTCACAGAAGTCAATAAGTTCCTCATTAATAAATTCGCTCCCATTGTCAGTGTCTATCCCTAATATTGGGAACGGAATGAGTTTTAAGGCATGTCCGAATGCCTGAATGACCATTCCCTGATGCTTTGACAATAAAGGCAAACATTCAACCCATCCCGTTGCTACATCAGTGAGAACCAAAGAATACAGAAAAGCTCCACTCGCATCACCACCACAATGTGCTACCAGATCTGCTTCAAAGAACCCGGGCTTACTCTCCGTCCAATCAGCAAATGTTCTGATAGGAATCTGTTTCTTCAGAAGGGTGCCGGGTTTAGTTGTGCTAATTCCGCGCCCGTTTATTTGCTTGCGTTGTGGGGTCAATATGCGATCTATTGTAGCAGCGCTTATCGAAATAATTTTGTCCCTGGTTTTATCCGTCAAGTTTAGATGACCATGCCTTTCTAAGGCAGGGATAAGTTCCTTTAAAAATGGTGCTAATCTTTTGGATGCGATAAAATTAGCTGCCGACCAAGCCAATTTTATGATCTCATGATCTTCAGTTCCATAATAAGGGACACGAGGTCGACAGATTTTTGACACTACCGGTAACTTTTTTGAAGAGAGTAACCGAATTGCATATTTTCTAGAATAGCCAGTTGTTGATACAAACTCATCTAGAATGTACTTCTTTTGATTTCGGTCTGCCTCTCGATACCTTGGAATCACCTGTACTAACAGCTCACGTCTTGTCTTAAAACTCATTGCTAACCTCATCTTGAACCCTCCACCTATTCCTTAAGAATAAGTATTGGGTTACATTTCCCATGAGGCAAGTACTTTAGTTAAGTGCGATTTTATGTGAGGCAATGCGCCGGGAATTTTAATTGTCGCTAAAAGAAAAAATAATTGACTTTGATCACAGCTATCAGTAACCCAGTCGATGCAGCTTTAAATATTCCCTGCCAACGATCCGGGGCTTTAAGTTTAATAGCAGGTTATCCCTGCTATTTGGAAACGGTTGATTGATCAAAAATCTCTCCCTGAAACCGGAAAACCCCCGGTAGTCCTGAACCGGCTTCTCTCTTCAAGTTATGGCAGACCGGATACCGTTTGTTGCCGGGCTTTTTAAATTCGCCACGCCTCCGGTGCAGATAATTCATTTGCAGCATGCCGGAAAATAGACTTGAGCCCGGATAAAGACGTCCGGGCGGAGACATTTCAGGTTTTTCCGAGGGTATGTTTCAGGCTCTGCCGAATCAGGCTGGATATCGGCCGAGCGGCTACCGGAATACCGGGTGGTGAAGACACCTGGCTGAAGTTGCGTTTTTTTTAGCCGGAATTGTGGTTCTTCTTACATAGAGAACAATAGCCCATAAATGTAAGCGGTGGGATTGGCGAAAATAGAAGCGCTGGCTTAAATAAACCGTTTTATATCAACCAAGTGTTTGATATGCCCCCGGTTTTATCAGGCTACAACCTTTGATTTTATTGGTTCGAAATCTCACGTCCTCTTTTATCACCGATTCTTACCGCCCTCAAACAGCTCCCGCCAATAGTCCACTTCAAGATCGGAAGAGCACACGTCTGAA